>JAGQSE010000096.1 GCA_020439725.1 Acidobacteriota bacterium | reverse complement strand
CGATCGCGCCGAGGCTCATGAGGTTCCCGGAGATGCCGAGGTTCTTCATGGCGATGAAGGCCGTCAGCATCGAGATGGGGATCGCCGAGGCGACGATCAATCCGCCCCGGAGGTTCCCCAGGAGCAGGAGCAGAACCACGACGACGAGGAGCCCTCCTTCGGAGAGGTTCTTGATCACCGTGTGAATGGTCCGTCGCACCAGCTCCGTGCGGTCGTAGAAGGGATCGATCACGACGCCCTCGGGAAGAGTGCTCTCGATCTGCTCGATCTTCTCCTTGACTCGATCGACGACGACCCGGGAGTTCTCGCCCATCAGCATCATCACGACGCCGACGACCGCCTCCCCTTCGCCGTCGCGAGTCACCGCACCCTGGCGGATCATGGGCGCGAGCTCGACCGTGGCGACGTCCCCGATCGTCACCGAGGTCCCGTCGGCGTCGTGGGCGAGGACGACGTCCCGAAGGTCGTCGAAGTCCTCCACGAGCCCTTCCCCGCGGATCAGATACTGCTCGCCCTGGTGGGCGATGGAGCCGCCCCCCACGGAGCGGTTGCTCGCCCGAACGGCGGTCAGCACATCGGCCACCGAGAGGTCGTAGGCGGTGAGCGACTGCGGATCCAGCGTGACCTGGTAGGTCTTCAGCAACCCGCCGAAGGAGTTGACCTCCACGATGCCGGGGACGGAGCGGAGCTGGTAGTTGACGAACCAGTCGAGGATCGTCCGCAGCTCCATGGGCGTGAAGCACTCCTCCGTGTCGGGCCCGTCCTCGGGGCAAGGATTCTCGGCCTTGACCTCGAACTGGTAGATCTCGCCGAGCCCAGTGGAGATCGGGCCCATCCCGGGCTCGCCGTAGCCCTCCGGGATCGCTTCCCGTGCCTCGTTGAGCCGCTCGGAGACCAGCTGACGAGCCCAGTAGATGTCCGTGCCTTCCTCGAAGACCACGGTCACGACCGAGAGACCGAACTTGGACACGGACCGCAGCTCCTCGATCCGAGGCAGGCCGCTCATCGCGGTCTCGACCGGAAAAGTGATGAAGCGCTCGACTTCCTCGGGAGCGAGCCCGGGGCTGTTCGTCAGGACCTGGACCTGGACGTTCGTGACGTCGGGGACGGCGTCGATGGGGAGCTGAAGCATCGCCCGCACGCCAAGCCCGGCGACGAGCAGCCAAAGGGCGACGACCAAGAGCCGGTTGTCGAGCGAGAGGTCGATGATGCGTCGGATCATGGTCTCCCGCTCCTCAATGGTCGTGGCCGCCGCCCAGCTCCTCGCGGGCGAGCTCGGATTTGAGGAAGAAGGCTCCTTCGGTCACAACCTCCGCTCCGGGATCGAGACCGGACACAACCTCCACCCACTCGCCCTCGCGGCGCCCGGCGTCGATCGGCTGGGCACGGAAGCGTGCCTCTCCTTCTGGCAGGAAGACGAGCTCCCGTTCCCCCGACCGCACGACGGCGGACGTCGGCACCACCAGGCTCTCGACACCTCCGGAGGCGTGAGGATCGGTCAGGCGAACCTTCGCGAACATGCCCGGCCGGAGTTGACGTTCGGAATTCCCGACGTCGATCCGGGCCCGGACGGTTCTAGTCTCCGGCGCGACCTCTGACGAGAGGTAGGTGATCTCACCGGCGAAGACCCGATCGGGAAACGCGTCCACGCGGACCTCGACGTCGTCTCCTTCGTGGACCTTCGCCAGGTCCCTCTCGTAGACGTCGATCCAGATCCACACGTGACCGAGATCGGCGATGGTGAACAGGCTCTCCGACGGTGTCACCAGCTCGCCCACGGTGACGTGCTTCTCGACGACCCGACCTGCGATCGGAGCCCGAACGGGCAGGGTCGAGGCTCCACGTTGTCCCGGTTCGAGGCTGCGGATCTTCTCGTCCGAGAGCCCGTAGAGACGCAGGGTCTCCTCCGAGCTTTCTCGACTCGCTTCGGCCTCCAGGTAGTCCGCCTTCGCGTCGAGCATCTCCTTCTGCGAGCTGATGCGCTCCTCGTAGAGGCCCAGCTCCCGCTCGTAGCTCTCTCGGGTGACACTCTCCCGGCTGCGCGCGGCCAGATAACGGGCCTTGGCCTCGCCGAGCTCGACGGAGTCGATCACGACCAGAGTGCGGCCCTCTTCGACCTCGTCTCCCAGGCTCGCGGGGACTCGGACGACGCGACCGGGAATCCTCGGGCTCACGTGGGCGAGCCGGTCCTGCTCGTATCCGACTTCCCCGGTGGTCTCGAGCTGAGGACTCAAGAGGCGGACGTCGGCCGTGACGGTCGAGATCTCGATCGCCGCGCGCTTCTCTGCTGTCAGCTGGACGACCCCTTCTTCGTGTCCGTTCCCGTGGCGCTCTTCCAAGCTGTCTGCGGAGTCGGCCGCGCGGCCTTGGTCTTCGGTCGGCCCGCAGGCGCCCGAGGCCAAGAGCAGAACGGTAGCGAGCGAGGCCAGCGGCAGTCGGGCAGCATTGTTCATGTGCAGATGTCGCATCAGGAGTCTCCAGCAGTCGAGGGATTCGGGATTCGAGGGGCGAGCGCCGGGTGCCCCACGGCCAGCCGCAGGTCGGATCGGGCCGTCGCGAGGTCGAGCTCTGCTTGAACGTGCTGACGCTGAGCCTCGACCAGCTCGCGCTGCAGCACGATGACCTCTCCGGCGCTCACCTTGCCGGCTTCGAGGGCTCTTCCGAGAAGCGCCAGGCTCTCTTCGAGCGTCCCGACGACCAGAGCGTCGAGGGCGCGAACCGCCTGCGTCGCCGACTCGTAGCGGGCGTAGGCGTCGGCGACCGATCGGCGGACCGCCAGCTCGGTCGCCGCCAGGTCGGCCGCTGCGCCGGAAACGGCCGCTTCGGACCGGGCGATCCCACCTTGGTTGCGGTCGAACAGAGGAACGGCGATTCCGACCCCGCCTCCGGTGATCTCGTCACCCTCTTCGCGGCGACTGAAGACGCTCGCACGGAGGTTCGGCAGGGCGAGGCTGCGCTGCAGGTCGACCTGGCGGCGCGCCATCTCGAGGGCCGCGCGGTCGGCTGCGAGATCGGGGCGTGCGGCGAGGGCCCGCTCGACGAGGACGGAGAGCGGCGGCACCTCGGGCCAGGGTGCTGGACCCAAACCCGTCGGCACGGGTGGGTCCACCGGGTCGACTCCGACGGCTTCCGCGAGGGCTGTCCGAGCGCCCGCCCTGGCGACGAGCGCTTCCTGCAGGGCCTGGCGGACCCGGCCGGTCGCAGCGCGGGCGATATTGAGGTCGAGCTGCGTTCCCGCCCCGGCCTCCAGCCGCTTCTCCTCGAACGAGAGGAGGTCCTCGACGAGAGCGAGCTCGGCGCTGGCGATCTCGGCCCGCCGCTCTTCGGCGAGACCTCGCGCGAAGGCCAGCTCGATCCGGTGGCCGAGCTCCTGCTCGGTCCGGCGGAAGACCGACTCTGCCGCGGCGACTTCGGCCTCGGCGGCTCGGGTCCGCTTTCCTCGTTGCCCGCCGATCTCGATCTCCTGACCGATCTCGATCCCGCGATCGGTGCCCGTCTCGAGCGGGCCCGACCGCTCCGCGGCTTCGAATCCCACCTCGGGGTTGAAGGGATAGGTGCGGGCCCCCATGAGGTCCGCCCGAGCCGTCTCGAGACGAGCTTCGGCCCGGCGAAGGACCGGGCTCTCGCTCCGCGCTCGGGAGAGAGCGTCGTCGAGGGTCCACGTCGAGACCTTCGGTTCCTGCGGAGAAGGGTTGTCGGCCTGGGCGAACGATGCGCCGCCGATGGATGTCGACAGCAGAGCAGCGAGCGCCCAGACGCGTCTGGGAGTTCGAAACATGAGAATTCCTCCCTCGCCCTAGGGCGAGAGCCATGACCGGGAGAGGTGGACTGTCCGTCGCGAACGTGGGGGCGGACAGGCGAGCATCTAGCGCAGGAAGGTCCGTCCCCGCCATCGCCGGCGTCAGGGTCGTCGACGTCGAGTGGTGGCAGCTGCACAGGTGGAAGGTGCCGGAGCATCCGTGCTCGTCACCTTCCGGCTCGTGATCCGCTCCCTGATCAGCTGCATGCGCCGCGTGACCCGAGCGCACCACGTGCCACAAGTTCTCTGCGGCCTCCGTCAGACCGGGGGTCAGCATCCAGACCAGGGCCAGGACGAGACCACGTGTCGCCAATCCACGCACGCGCGGATGGTATCAGGCGCCGCGCGAACTACGGCCTCCAGAGTCGGACCAACCGGCACCGAGACTCAGACCAGCCTCGCGAGCAAAGCTGGAAATACGGCCTTCGGGTCGACGTTCCCCTGCCCTCGCTGCCTCGCGTCGCACCGCGTGAAGACAGTCGTGGGTGATCCGACCGCAGAAACTCCGTCAAAACCCTACGCATAGTGTAGGATTCCGCGGGAGGTTCTGCAATGGCAAACCCAGGCCCGCTCCACGACTGGATCGAAGGCCTACCCAGCAAAGGCCGCTACGTCTTCTCACGTGCCGAGGCCGCCGAGATCTCGGATGGCTCGAGCCAGGCCGTCGAGGTCACTCTCCGACGGTTCAAGAAGCGAGGATCGGTCGCCAGTCCGCGGCGGGGCTTCTACGTCGTCGTTCCCCCGGAGTATCGATCCGCAGGAAGCCCGCCGGCCAACTGGTTCATCGACGATCTCATGCGCCACCTCGGCCGGAGCTACTACGTCGCTCTACTGAGCGCCGCCGCTCTCCACGGCGCAGGCCATCAGCAGCCGATGGCGTTCCAGGTGATCGCCGACGCTGACGAGAGGGACATCGAGATGGGTCGGGTCCGGATCGAGTTCCACGTGAGCCGACTGATCCGAGATGCGGCAATCCAACGAGTGCAGACCGAGACCGGCACAATGGCCGTGTCGACGCCTGAGACCACCGCCTTCGACCTCGTCCGGTTCCCTGCTTCGGCTGGGCACTGGAGCAACGTCGCGACCGTGCTGGGTGAGCTCGCCGGGTCGCTCGACCCTGCGCTCCTGGCAGCTGGCTCGCAGAGGGTTGCCCGGAGCGACTCGCAACGGCTCGGCTGGCTACTCGACCTCGTCGAGGCGTCGAAGCTCGCCGATGCCCTTGCCGACGCGCTCGAGGGGAAGCGTCTCGTGCCCACTCCGCTCAGTTCGGCTCGCGACTCGACGGGCGCACCGCTCGATCCCAGGTGGCGGGTTCTGGTGAACGACGAAGTGGAACCGGATCTGTGATCCCGAGAGCGAACATCACGGCCTGGCGCCATTCCGCACCGTGGCCGGACAACGCCCAGGTCGAACAAGACCTCGCGCTCTCTCGCGCGCTGGTCGAGATGTTCAGCCGCGAGGCGGTTGCGGAGCAGATCGTCTTCCGCGGAGGAACCGCCCTCCACAAGCTCTATTTCGACCCGCCCGCTCGCTACTCGGAGGACATCGACCTCGTGCAACGGGACGCCGGACCCATCGGGCCTCTGGTCGCCGGGATTCGTGACGCGCTCGATTCCTGGCTCGGCGAACCGAAGTGGCGCGCGGGCCACGGAAGATTCACGCTCTACTATCGATTCGAGACGACGTTCGAGCCGATCGTCAAAATGCGCCTGAAGGTCGAGATCAACACCAGGGAGCACTTCGCCGTCCACGGGATCGTCCGTCGCTCACATCGCGTTGAGAACCCTTGGTTCAGCGGCGCGGCGGAGGTGCATACGTTCTCTCTGTCCGAACTCCTGGCCACAAAGCTCCGCGCGCTTCACCAGAGGAAGAAGGGCCGAGACCTCTTCGATCTGGCACTCGGATTGGCGCACGCAGAGGCAAGCCCCGAGCAGATCATCTCCGCATTCGAGAGGTACATGGACTTCGGCGGAACGTCGGTGACCCGAGCTCAGTTCGAGGCGAGCATGGCGTCTAAGCTGGCCGACGAGGCCTTTCTCGAGGACGTGACTCAACTCCTGCGGACCGGATTGAAGCATGACCCGACCGAGGCATGGGAGCTAGTCAGCGGCGCCTTGGTCTCGAGACTCCCTGGCGAACCGTGGAAGGGAGAAGACCGGTAGCGCGCCGACTCAAGGCGGGAAGGAGGGGCGAAACCAGCTAGGCAGATTGTCCAGAGCCCTCGCAGGGCCCTCCGGATTGACGCACTGAATGCACCGATTTCCAGCGCATATGTCGAGCAAATCCGGGATTCGACCGTATGAGATTCGAACCCAGGCGTTTCGCGCGCAAGTGACTGTCTCCTAGTGACTTGCGCACTAGTGCAAGCTGTCTACCGTTTGCTCGCTCAAGCGGGCCTAGATTCGTAACCTCTCAATCTAGGCGACTTGGAATCGTGGTAGACCAACTCACTCGAAGTTCGAACACCCCCAGAGATTCGAACACCCTGTACGCATGGCTTCGCGAGGTCGCGGCAATCCGGGAGGCAGCCTGAGATGACGGCGCTTTCCCGCGTCCCTGCAGCGCTGACTCAAAGCCCCTCGTTCTCGGCCGCGACGTCGGCCGCGCGGAGGGGTCATGGGCGAATCGCCAAGAGGCAGCAGGGCTGGCAGTCGAGACCGAGCGTCACAGAATCATTCTACAAGTGTTGAGCAGAGGCCCCGTCGTCTCGGCAGCCTGATCTCGCAGGCGCTGTCTTTCGACGACGCCGACGCCTACGCCGCCGGCGAGGTCGGCTTCCTGGCGCGGGCGCTCGTCCAGGCGACGATGCCGCACAGCGATCCGAAGACGAACGAGTTCGTTCGGCACAACGGCCACTACACCCTCTCGATCCTGGCGCCGAAGGGTGTCGGCTTGCCATACGGTCGCTACCCGCGTCTCGTCCTCGCCTACCTCAACACCGAGGCGGTCAAGCGGAAGACGCGGCACATCGAGCTCGATCACCACTTCTCCCACTTCTGCGCTGCCCTCGGGATTCCGCCGACGACGGGACCTCGAGGGTCGTTGCCTCAGCTCCGCGAACAGATGCAGCGGCTCTTCGCTTCGACCTTCCAGTGCGTCTTCCACGACGAGGAGAAGGGGCGGCACGCGGGCGACGGGTTCCTGATCGCGGAGAAGCGGGCTCTTTGGTGGGATCCAAGACGGGAGACCGGCGACGCCTCCTGGGGATCGCACGTGGTTCTCTCGGAGCGGTTCTTCCGCGAGGCGACCGAGACGCCCGTTCCGCTCGACCTGCGAGTGTTGCGAGCCCTCCGATCGCCGTTCGAGATCGACATCTACGTCTGGCTGACTTGGCGCTTCTTTCGCCTCCGGAAGCCGGTGAGCATCCCCTGGGACTCACTCCAGCTCCAGTTCGGGTGCGGGTACAAGAACCCACGGCACTTCAAGCGCCGCTTCCTCAAGTACCTGAAGAGCGTCATCAGCTACTACCCCGAGGTCCGACTGACGAACGGCGACAAGGGTCTCGTTCTGAAGCCGTCGCCCACGCACGTCGCGCCGCGCGACTCACAGATGAAACTGTGACGGCGCAACCGGCATTCCCGGGGCTCCCGCGGACTCGAGAGCGCGGATCACGTCGTCGACTCGATTCGTTCGAATGAAGGCCTTGAGCAGTTTCATGGTCGGCTCCCTGTCGGACACCGCCTTTCTCGACGTTTTCGAGATCAAGGCTCGTTCCCCGGCCGCTCCCCTGTCGCCACGGGGAAAGCGCCCGGACCTCTCGCAAAAGCGCGAGCCTTCCGACGCGAGCGGCTCGCAACCCTGCGAGTCTCTGCGCACGAGGCCCCTCGCCGCCCGGCCGGGTCGCTGAGTCTCCCGGGGCCTCGCCGACCAGCGATGTTCTGGCGCGGCTCTTGCGTAGGCTAGGGTGGGGAGGCCTTCCGGGTCGTCTCTCGACGCTCCCCGCGGAGCGCGAGACGGCCCGGAACCTCCTCGAAGACCCCCATGCCCGGCGATCCGACCCGAACTCGACCGAAGGGACCCTCGAGATGAGCCACGAGCACGATCCGACACCCCCAGCCCCCTCGCTCCACGATCCCGTCTGCGGGATGGCCGTCTCGGAGGAGAGCCCCCACCGCCTGGATCACGACGGCGAGACCTTCCTCTTCTGCAGCGAAGGGTGCCTGGAGAAGTTCCGGGATGATCCCGAGAAGTGGCTCGGCGCAGCCGAAGAGCCGGATCGACGACCTCCGCCCAGCGACGCGCCGGAGGAGGGAGCGATCTACACCTGTCCGATGCATCCCGAGATCCGCGAGCCGCGGCCAGGAAGCTGCCCGAAGTGCGGGATGGCGCTGGAGCTCGACAGACCCGGCCAGCCCGCTCGACGCACGGAGTGGACCTGTCCGATGCATCCGGAAGTCGTCCGGGACGCGCCGGGCAGCTGCCCGAAGTGCGGCATGGCTCTCGAGCCCCGAACGATCTCCGGAGGGGAGACCGAGGACAATCCGGAGCTGCGGGACATGAGCCGCCGCTTCTGGATCTCGAGCCTCTTCACCGTCCCCCTGGTCTTCGTCGCCATGGGCGCGATCATCCCTGCAGTCGAGCACTGGATGTCGGGTCTCTTCTCGATGCGAACTCGGGTCTGGATCGAGCTGGCTCTGGCGACACCGGTCTGCCTCTGGGCCGCCTGGCCGTTCTACGTCCGCGCCGTCCAGTCCGTCCGCCACCGCAGCCTGAACATGTTCACCCTGATCGGCCTCGGCGTCTCCGTGGCCTACGTCTACAGCCTGATCGCCGCCCTATTCCCCCAGATCTTCCCGGCCTCGTTCCGCGACGAAGCCGGCGAGGTCGCCGTGTACTTCGAGGCCGCCGGGGTGATCACGACCCTGATCCTCCTCGGCCAGGTTCTCGAGCTGAGGGCCCGGAGCCGAACGAGCGCCGCGCTGGAAAAGCTCCTCGGCCTGGCGGCCACGTCGGCCCGGAGGATCGGTGAGGACGGCAGGGAGGAGGACGTGCCGCTCGAGGTCGTCGAGGTCGGCGACCGGCTCCGGGTCCGCCCCGGAGAGAAGATCCCCGTCGACGGTTTGGTTCTCGAGGGGACGAGCAACGTCGACGAGTCGATGGTCACCGGCGAACCGCTGCCGGCCCGAAAGGAGCCGGGTGACGCCGTGATCGGCGCGACGATCAACGGCACCGGGGGCTTCGTCATGCGAGCGGAGAAGGTCGGCTCGGAGACCCTGCTCTCCCGGATCGTCGACATGGTCGCCGAGGCGCAGCGCAGCCGGGCCCCCATCCAGAAGCTGGCCGATCAGGTCGCCGGCTGGTTCGTCCCCGTCGTCATCGCGATCGCCGTCGTGACCTTTCTCGTCTGGTCGCTGGTCGGCCCCGAACCGAGAATGGCCCATGCCCTGATCAACGCCGTGGCAGTGCTCATCATCGCCTGCCCCTGCGCTCTCGGTCTCGCGACCCCGTTGTCGATCATGGTCGCAACGGGCAAGGGCGCCTCCATGGGCGTTCTCTTCAAGAATGCCGAGGCGATCGAGGTCCTCCGCAAGGTCGACACCCTCGTCGTGGACAAGACCGGCACGCTGACGGAAGGTCGGCCGAAGCTCGTCAGCGTCCTCGCCGAGGGCGACCTCGACGAGGACGAGCTCCTGCGGCTCGCCGCGACCCTGGAGAAGGGGAGCGAGCACCCGCTGGCCGAGGCGATCGTCAACGGCGCCGAAGAGAGGGGTCTGCGTCTGACGGAAGCCGAGTCCTTCGAGTCGGTCACCGGCAAAGGGGTCCAGGGCCGCGTGGACGGCCGGCAGGTGGCCCTGGGCAATCAGGCCCTGATGGAGAGTCTCGACGTCGACGCCGAGGCTCTTGCGCGGCGAGCCGAGGAGCACCGCCGAGAGGGCCAGACGGTCATGTTCGTTTCCGTCGACGGGCGGCCGGCTGGTCTCGTCGGTGTGGCCGATCCCATCAAGGAGAGCACCCCCGAGGCGATCCGCACTCTTCATGACGAGGGCATCCGCCTGGTGATGATGACCGGCGACAACCGGACCACCGCCGAGGCGGTGGCCCGCAGGCTCGGGATCGACGACGTGATCGCCGGGGTCCTCCCGGATCAGAAAGCCGCCGAGGTCGAGAGGCTCCAGAACGACGGGTGCATCGTCGCGATGGCCGGCGACGGGATCANNTCAACGACGCGCCGGCGCTGGCGCGGGCCGAGGTCGGCATCGCGATGGGGACCGGGACCGACGTCGCCATGGAGTCGGCCGGAGTCACCCTGGTCAAAGGTGACCTGCGGGGAATCGCCCGGGCCCGACGACTTTCCCGTCAGACCATGACGAACATCAAGCAGAATCTCTTCTTTGCATTCGTTTACAACGCATCGGGTGTACCGGTCGCGGCTGGCGTTCTCTTTCCGTGGTTCGGCATCCTGCTGAGTCCTATCATCGCAGCGGCCGCAATGAGCGCCAGCTCGATCTCGGTCGTCGCCAATGCGCTCCGCCTGCGGAATGTGAAGATCTGAAGCGCTCCCGTAGCCCGCGGCTCAGAGCCAACGCCGGAAGATCCGGCCGACAGTCTCGCTCAGCAGACTGGCTCGCGGCCTCCCCGGCCATGTGGAGGACGTCACCTCCGTACTGCTCTCGAGGTCCTTCTCGAACTGCTCGATCAGGTTCTCGCAGAAGACCCGCGTCGCCGAGAAGAGGTTCAGCTCGTGGTTGACCAGCAGGCTCCGGGAATCGAGGTTGGCCGTGCCTGCCGTCGCGACGATGCGGTCGACGACGGCCGTCTTCGCGTGGAGCATCCGCGGCTGGTATTCGTAGATCCGGACGCCGGCATCGAGCAAGCGACGATAGGCAGCCCTTGCCGCCCAGCGAGCCAGGGGGACGTCACTCTTGGCCGGCAAGAGGAGTCGGACGTCGACGCCTCGGCGAGCGGCTCGGAGAAGCTCGTCCCGCGTACGACGATCTGGAACGAAATACGGCGTCGTCAGGTCGAGACGAAGACGCGCCGAGCGCAAGACCCGGTTGTAGAGACAGTGGAGCCGGCGACGGCAGGTCCGGGAGTGGTTGGGCACCAGCACATCTCCCCGGGCTCCCCGATCCGGTGACCAGTCGAGATCTCCCGACCAGAACGCGTCGAACAGGGCGCCCGCCTCGGCCGCCAAACGCCCCTCGACCCGCACGTGGGTGTCGCGCCAGCGCGAGCGTCCGACGACTCTCCTCGAGCTCTCACGGTGGATGTTGAAGCCCCCGAGGTAGGCGATCCTGTCGTCGATCACGAGGAGCTTCCGATGGTCCCGCCTGTAGACCTGGGAAGGGTGCCGCCAGCTCCACCGAGCGAAGCGCCGCACCTCGATACCGTCGCCTTCGAGACAGCTCTCCAGCTCCCGTGAGAAGACACCGCCCGATCCGATGGCGTCGACCGAAACCCGCACCTGAACTCCGGCCCGAGATCTGTCGGCGAGCTCCGCGGCCAGGCTCCGGCCCACCTCGTCGGCAGCGAGGATGTAGGTCTCGACATCGATGCTCCGGCGAGCCTGGCGGATCACCGCCCGCATCGAGTCGTAGAGGTCGTCTCCTTCGAAGTAGAGCGCAGGTTCTTGAATCTCGCCGGTCGGCCACGGAATACACTCGGTGCCCGGATGATCGGCGCAGCAGGACGTGACCGCCCGCATCCCGGTCAAAGGCCCGCGCGTTTCGAGAGGAGTCTCTCTTTCCCCGCGTGGTCCCCGCACAGCTACCATGGTTGACTCCCAAGCAAGAACCGTTCCGCGGAGATCCACCGAGCGCCTCCCTCCGCTCCGGCCATTCGAGCCGGTGCGGGCATCCCGCGACGTACGACGTCCCGCGAACGTGGCGATCGGGAACGAAGCCCCGCCCCTCGAACGCTACTGGAGGCGGAAGCTGACCACCAGGTTCATGTAGACGGCGACCGGCTCGCCGGCTCGCGTGGCCGGCTCGAACTTCCATCCGCGAACCGTCTCGACGGCGGACTCCGTCAGGCCCAGCCCCAGCCCCTTGAGGACCTCGATCTCGGCGACCTCGCCCTTCTCGTCGATGACGGCCATCAAGACGACGACTCCCTGGAGCCGAGCCTGCCTCGCCTCCTCGGCGTAGCGAGGTCGGGGGGCGAAGACCTTCCGGGGAGGAAGAATGCCCTCCCCGAGGTGGACAGGAGCGGGCCCGGTGCGCCCGGGGGGCGCGTCGGGGATCGCGAAAGCCTCGAGCCCGAGGGGGTCGAGATCGAGGTCGAGATCGGGAATCGGTCGGTCGGCGACCTCCATCGGCTCCGGATCGGCCGGCGTGGGATCCGGAATGGGGATCCTCTTCGCCTTCCGGGGAGGGATCCGCTCGGCAGGCCGGGATTCCGGAGCTCGGAAGCGCACCGTGCGGACCAGGATGGTGCTCCGGGCTGGGGCCGCGGGCAGAGGCCGCGTCCACTCGGGGAAGGTGGCGCCGAGCAACAGGAGGTGAAGGGCCGCCGCCCCGAAGATGGCCCGCCGGAACCGCCGCGTGTCGGCGGCCTCCGCCTCCGCACCGAGGTCGATCGGCCCCGTCGATCCCGGGCCGAGCGGGCCGCGGAGGTCCACCTGCTCGCGGGAGGTGCGGTCGGGTTCCGGTGGGTGGAGACGAGGGACCGGACCGTCTGCACTTCCCGCATGGTCGATCGTGGAAGCAGGGTGCCCCCGTCCGGGGTCGGCTCTCCGACGGTCGGCGTCGACGCGAGCTCGGGCCGGAGAGAGCCGTGCCTTCGCCGAGGCCCGGCGACCTTCGGACAGTTCGACCGCGTCGCATGACTTCACGGCAGTGCCGACAGCCCTGGCGTGGCCGACGCCGGCGCGGTTCCGGGCGGGTTCCTCGATGGGTCTCATCGTCACTCCCGTTTGCTCCGAACCTCTGAGAAGGCAAGGTCTGTACCAGATCCGGCCCGGAGGTCACGAAGCCCGAGCGGTCGGCTCTCCCCGCTCCCGCTCGCGTCCCCGCATCGCAGAAGTGCCAGGTTCGTCCCGGCTCCGATCTCGCACTTCCGCGAGCCGAACACGCTCGGATCGTGACCCCATCGAATGTCGGCTGGTGGCCCTCTTCTTGCACTCCACGGTCTTCGAGGAAGAAGCGTTTCCGGACGCGAATCGAAGGCACCATGTTCCGACCCGCGACAGCTCGCGAAGCTCGCCCCCGAGAGCTCAGGCTCTCGAAGCCGCGTGTTGCCTGGCTTCTCCTGGCCCTGAGCTGGGGGGCCGCGGCCAACGAGCCTCCCACCCCGGGGATGCTCATGACCGTAGTCGAGGGGCGACGGTACGAACGTCTCGTGTACGAGGGTGGCGAGCTCCGAAAGCGCCAGATCCTCTCGGTCGGTGCTGCGAGACCGATCGACGAATCCTCGGTCGCCCTCCCGATCGAGATCCAGACCTACCACGAGGGGCTGCTCCAAGACCGCGTGGAGACCCGCTGGACGTGCCGCGGCACGACGGACGACATGGTGATGTCCATGCTCGCCTTCGGCGCTCCGCGGCGAAACGTCCGCCTCCGGGCCGACCAGGAGAGCCCCGGGCCTCTCTACCCTAGCTTGCCGTCGACCCTCTCCTCTTCCGGGCAGCTCGCCGACCTCACCTTCGATCTGCGGATCGAGGAAGGAGCCCTCGCGGCCCTGGGCGGACGGACGGAGCTCCGCCTCACCGATCGTTCCTGGGAGACGCTCGGCTCGGGCGATGCGGCCAGGGTCCGTATCCGGGGCAAAGTCGACGCGCGAAGCTTCCTCTTCGGGATCCGGGTCCGACGGACGGAGCTCGAGAGTCTCGAGATCCTGGACCCCGACGAGGGCCTCGTGAGGCACGAGCTTCGACGGGCCGGGGCGACCTGGTCCGTCCTCGGGCTGCTGCCGGACTCTGGCACCGCCACGCCGCAGATCGACGAGGAAGGCCACCGATGATCTTCCCGATCCGAGATCCGAACCCGGTTCGGCACCCGGGCGCCGGATCCTGTCGGTTCTTCCTTCCGGGCTCGAGATCCCTCCCGACAGACGACGACCTCTCGCCGGCCGACCGTCGGCGCGGCGGACACGAATCCACCCGGCGGTTCGACCGCCACTCACCGAGGACGCGACCATGGACGCTCTGATCACGCTTCTCCTCTTCGCCGGTTTCTTCTACTTCATGATGCGGTTCGGCTGCGGAGCCCACGCCGTCCACGGACACGGAGGGCACGGGGGACACGCCGGTCACGGCGCCTCCGGGCACGGCTCCCACTCCGCGGCGGCGACGGACCCGGTGTGCGGCATGACCGTCGCTCCCGGCGAGGGCTACACGGTCACCCACGAGGGCCGGGAGGTTCGCCTGTGCTCCCGCGACTGCCTCGATCGCTTCGAGGCCGATCCGACGCGTTTCGCAGAAGCTCTCGGGAAGGATCGGGGCGGAGCCTGAGCGCGGGTTCTCGTCCCCGGCCGGTTACTCCTCCTGTGAGGGCGAGATCTTGCGAGCCGCCCACTCGCCGGTGAGGTCTCGCAGCTCGCCTTCGTCCTCCGGAGTCTCGACGCTGCCGCGAATCGCACCCGTCACCGCGTCCCGTCCCCCGGCGGAGCCGGAAACGTCCGAAGGGCCGCGAGTCTCCCACCTTCCACTGATCTCGCCGGTCTCCGGGTCGTGGACCCCACTCAACCTCATGTCGACGCCGCCGACGGTGTCGACCCGCTCCAGCTCGAGCCGGTGATTGGCGTAGGTTCCCCGGACCGATCCCTGCTCGCCGCCCGAGAGGCGGTAGGCCCCGGTGACCAGGGTCCCGTCGAGCCGCAGGTCCAGTAGGCCGACTTCGCTCGGCGAAAGCTCGAGTCGCCATCGGCCGTCCAACTTCTCCGTGCGAACCAGGCTCCGGTCGCGGAGACGCTCGATCGCCGTCCCCAGCTCGGTGAGGCGCTCGAGATGACGAAGGACCGTCCGGCGATGCTCTCCAGCTCGGGAGGACACCGCGACGAGCTCGTGGAGGGCCCCCTCGGCCGCGGCGTCGAGATCCCAGAGGACCGCGACGCCGAGAGTCTGCGACTGCAGGGCCGCCTCCGCCTCTCGAGACGCCCTCTTCAGCGCTTCGAGGCTCTGCCGCTGCTCCCCACGAATCGTTCGATAGCGCAGAAACGCCGCCTCGAAGAGACGGGTCTCGACGGCGAAGGCCTCCTCCAGCGTCTCGAGACCCTCACTCGCTCCGAAGGCGGGGAAGCTCGCGCCGAGGAGAACGACGGCGAGCGTCGTGGCACGAGCCGCTCTCACGGCTCTCTCGCTCCGGAGTCGTCACGGGGGGGCGTCGTCGGCTCGTCGCCGCTCCGTGTCTCGCCGCCCGTCGGCACGACGCGGCGTCGAGCCGCTCGCCAGCCGGCGAGGCCGAAGACGAGGAGGAGGACGATACCGCTGATGATCGTGGCCAGCTCTGCGCTCATACGGATCTCCCGGAGTTGCCCACCGAAACGGGGATGAAACGCGGAACCTTCTCCCGGTAGCGCCGATACTCGTCGCCGAACCGGTCGACCATCGCCCGCTCCTCCTTGCGAGCGAGAATCGAGTAGGCGACGACGATTGTCGGGAAGGCGATCAGGGAGAGAAGGGTCGGCCAGTGGACGACCCCTTCTCCGAAGACGATCAGGAAGAGCCCCGAGTACTGGGGGTGTCGGACCCGGGCGTAGACACCGTCGGTGACGAGGCGCCCTTCCCGACGGGCCCGGTGAACCTGGCGCCATCCCTCGGCGACGAAGCTCGCCCCCGCGAAGACGAAGACGTAGCCGATCCCCATCGCGACCAGGTGGGCGATCGGGGTCCCGAAGAGCTGGGCCCAGAGGTTCCCGCCCTCGCGCCAGGCGAAGTCGACGCCGAAGAAGCGGGCCAGGAAGTAGATCGTCAGGGGGAAGCCGTACATCTCGGCGTAGAAGGCGATGATGAACGCCTGGAGCACGCCGGCGCGGCTCCACTCCTTCCAGCTCTCCGGCGCCAGGTAGCGATACATCAGCCACGAGGCGATGACGACCACGATCGCGGCCAGCCCCCAGGTTCCTACGTGCATCGCGTCGGCCCTCCCGACCTCGTGGATCGAAGTGGAATGGTCACACCACGAGCAGCGGCGTTCGATCTCCGAACAGTTCTCATCTGCCAGTCTCCCGGAAAATCGGTTCTTCGACGTCGAATCTGTGCAGCAGTCGCACGTAGTTGACTCTTTCGTAGGCGGCAGGATCCGGGCAGCGCTCCAGGGAGAGAGCGCCGCGAACTTCGTCGAGACCCGCGATCTCGTGCTCCTCGAGCCAGGACGAGACCTCGGCGAGAATGGTCGCCAGGTGCTCGGGCCCGTGCCGGAGCAGGGGGGACACGA
Organism: Acidobacteriota bacterium; assembly: GCA_020439725.1. Taxonomy (GTDB): domain Bacteria; phylum Acidobacteriota; class Thermoanaerobaculia; order Multivoradales; family JAHZIX01; genus JAGQSE01. The sequence goes on along the minus strand of JAGQSE010000096.1, from coordinate 1,455 downwards.
CCTGGACCGCGTGAGCTCCGCACAGGCACGCCTGCACGACCCCGAAGCCGTCGTGGACTCCTCCCGTCGCCGCCAGCGAGCCCCGGAACCGGCCCGAGAGGATGGCCAGCCAGCGCAGGCGTAGCGGCAGCTCGCCCCGATGCGAGAGCGGAAGGGAACGTCGCACGTCCCCCGTGTCCGGGTCGACTTCGGGCTGGAAGAAGCGGTTGAAGAGCACCAGGCCCGCGGCCCCCGCCACCTCGACTCGGTGGGCGAAGGCCGCGAACGCCGTGTAGAAGGGCGAGAGCTTGACGGCGATCGGCAGGGTGGTGCGCCCGACCACCTCCTCCACCATCCGAACGACCTCGGCTTCCACCCGCTCCGCCGTCGTATCCATCGCCGTGACGGGCCGATAGACGTTCAGCTCGAGAGCGGCGGCGCCGGCCTGCCCGAGCTTCGACGCCCAGTCCAGCCAGCGGCCCGAGCGGGTTCCGTTCAGGGATGCGACGACCGGAATGTCGACCGCCTCGCCGACACGCCGGACCTGCTCCAGGTACTCGTCCGGGCCGAAGACCGTCGCGGCCGCCTCGGGAAGATAGGAAAGCGCCTCGGCGAAGGAGTCCGCCGGTTCCTCCCGGACCCGGGCCGACATCTCCTGCTCGGCCTCCACCTCCTCCTCGAACAGCGAACGCATCACGATGGCGGCGGCCCCGGCATCCTCGAGCCTCCGGACCAGCCCGAGATCGTCGACCATCGGCGAAGCCCCCACCATCACCGGGTGGGGGAGATCCAGACCGAGATAGCGTCCCGAGAGGTCCGTCACCTTCCGAGCTCCTCCTCGGTCTCCGGCTCCTCGTCCATCCGGAGGCCGGCCAGCTGGCGGTAGACGTTCCACCGCCGCTCGGCGGCCGCCTGGGCTCGCCGACGGAGCTCGACCGCACGCCCTCGATCGGTCCCCTCCAATATCCGGAAGCGCGCTTCCTGCTCCATGAAGGACTCGACCGGCGCTTTGGGCGGCCCCGAGTCGAGGCGTAGTGGGGGCTCCCCCTCCTCGGACCGGCGGGGATCGAAGCGGTAGAGGGGCCAGAGCCCGGCCGCCACCAGGCGTTTCTGCTGCTCCACGCCGTGGGAGAGATCGTATCCGTGGGCAATGCAGGGGCTGTAGGCGAGGACCAGGGAAGGGCCCCGGTAGCTCTCCGCCTCGCGCAGCACCTGAACCACGTGGTTCATCTTGGCTCCGAAGGCGACCTGCGCGACGTATGCGTGCCCGTGGCTCATGCTCTCGAGACCCAGGTCCTTCTTCCCCACCTCCTTTCCGGCCGCCGCGAACTTCGCCACGGCTCCGAGCGGTGTCGCTTTGGACTTCTGCCCGCCGGTGTTGGAGTAGACCTCGGTATCGAGGACCAGGAGGTTGACGTCGTGCCCGAGGGAGAGGACGTGGTCGAGCCCGCCGTAGCCGATGTCGTAGGCCCAGCC
>JAGQSE010000095.1 GCA_020439725.1 Acidobacteriota bacterium | reverse complement strand
GACGCCGGGACGGTGACCGCGACGGCCGGCGCCGACCAGGTCATCGACCTCGCCTGGACCGCGACGGCGGAGCCCGGGGAGACCTTTGACGTCTATCGCTCCTATGGTGCATGTCCCGGCGGCGCCTTCGAACGGGTCGCCGCGGGTCTTTCCGGGAGCACCTGGAGCGACGTCACCGTCTCGGGTCAGGTGGAATACTCCTACGTCGTCCGGCGACGCGATCCGTCGGGGTTCTGCGAGTCCGCGGACAGCCTCTGTGCCGCCACCACCACCACGGGTCCCTGCACCGCGCCGCCGGTCTTCGCCGGCGCCGAGACGGTGGCGAACGCCGGCACCGCGGCCTGCGGTCTCGAGGTCTCCTGGAGCGCCGCCGCCGACAATTGCGGTGGTCCGGTGAGCTACTCGGTGTACCGCGGCTCGACGGCGGGCTTCGTGCCGGCGCCCGAGAACCGGATCGCCGAGGGACTCTCCGACACGGTTCATCTCGACCCCTCGGTGGTTCCCGGCCAGGACTACTTCTACGCCGTCCGCGCCACCGACGGGGCCAACGGCAGCGCCGATCCGAACCTCGAGCGCCGTGCTGGGCGCGCCTCGGGCCCCCTCGCCGACGGGCCGTGGAGCACCGGCGCGGAGGTCGGCGATCCCGCGGTCACCTACAGTTCCTCGGCGGGCGCCGGGGGTGGTGCGGTGCCCGAGCACGTGGGCTGGGAGTTCGCCACCAACCGGGTCCATGGCGGGGAGCGCAGCTTCTTTTCGACCTATTCCGACGGCCAATGCACGGCGGTGACCACGCCGCCGCTGACCTTGTCGGCGGACCAGACCTCGACGCTCCGTTTCTGGACCGCCTGGGACATCGAGGATCGCTGGGACGGTGGCGTCGTGCAGATCTCGGACGACGGCGGCGCCACCTGGCAGACCTTGGGGTTGTCGCCGGACTACCCGGGGACCTTCCGCTCGAGCTCCGATGCCTGCGGCTTTCCCACCGACCAGCCGTCCTTCACCGGGCTGGGCTTCCTCAGCTTCGCCGAGTACACCGCGGACCTGACCGCCTGGCAGGGGAGCGAGGTCCTGATTCGCTGGATCTTCTCGACCGATGGGGCGCAGACCGAAGAAGGCTGGTATGTCGACGACATCTCCATCGAGCACACCCAGGTCCCCGGCAGCTGCACGAGCGGTAGCGGAGCGATCTTCGGCGACGGGTTCGAGAGCGGCGACCTCGCCGGTTGGAGCACCTCACAGCTCGGAGGGTAGCGCAGCTCGGAGGGTAGCTCGGTGGCCGGCCGCCGGCCTGCGATGCCGGCTCAGTCGGCCCAGCCGACGGGATCGCCGAGCTGGATCGTGCCACCGGTGAGGACGACGGCGTAGACGCCGCCCCGCCACGCGGGGTCGAGGGCCGCCTGCAGGCCGGGAAGCGTTTCCTCCATCAGCCGGCAGGGCCGTGTCTCGCCCATGACGCGCAGGCGGCAGGGACCGATGGCCAAGGTTCTGAGCCGGCTGTCGGCGAGGCTCAGACCGCGCACCAAGAGGTTGGCGCGGCGCATCACCGGGTCGACGGCGGGACCCAGCTCCTCTGCCAGCTGCTGCCACAGCTCCGCCTCGATGAGCGTCACCTGGCGCTGTGAGCGGCCGCGGTTGGCGTCGCCGACGATCCCCTCTCCCGCCACCAACGAGGCGCTGGGTCTGGGGTCCATGGGGCCGCGGCGCACCCGTTTGAGCCAGATCCGCTCGACCGCGCCGGGGACCTCCGCAGGGTTCACGGTGCCACCGCCGGTGCCGTCCGGCCCGGATCCCCCGAGGCGGCGGAGAGATCGGGCGGTGCCGGGTCTTCGAACACCGGATCCTCGAACACCGAATCGGGGAGCCGGTCGTAGACCGCGATCTCGGTCAGCGGCAGCTCGCGATCACCGCCCACCATCTTGCGCTCCGAGGCGAGAAGGATCCCGCCGTAGCGCTGCCAGTTTCCCCAGGTCCAGGCCGTGGCCTCCTGGCCCGGATCGAAGCTCTCGAGGACGTAGGCCCAGCCCGCCACCAGCCCGGTGTCCGCATCGACGTAGACCGTGTAGCGGTCCCCGGGGGTCAGCCCGACGGAGCCGAACGCGAGCTCGAGGACATCGCAGGGCCGCCCGTCGAAGGTCTGGCGGCCGCCGTAGGCGAGATGGACCCCCGGGTCGAGGAGCTTGTAAGGCATCAGCAACCAATAGGTGTCGTTGACCCAGGCGCCGTAGGCGCGGTCGAGCCAGTCCTCGGCGGTCCTGCCGTGGATCTCCTCGCCGTCGATCCAGACACGGCCGGTGCGCTGGCCGAGGTCGTCGAGCACGGTGTAGCGCTGGCCCTCGCGGGTCGTGCCGTCGAGGCGGTGGCGGCCGGTGAGGCGATCCCAGACATGGGTGCGGGCACCGGCGAAGGTGAAGCGCAGGACGTGGGTCGCCTGCCAGGCATCGCGCCCGCCCATGGCCTCGAGGGTGCGCTCGGCGACGCTTTGGGCCCGGAGGTCCTCCGGCGCCGGGGAGGCCTCGTCGGCGAGACTTCCAGGCGCCGCCGCGACCAGCAGGAGGAGGGCGAGGAAGCCGCCGGCGGCAGTGGATCTTGGGGTGACGGCTCTGGGTCGATTTCGGTGGGTGCGCATAGACGATTCTCGGTCTCCGAAACGGCCGTCCGGGGAGGCCGGAGCGGGCCAAATCCTCGTGGGCCCAGAGTGTAGCGGAGTCCCCGGGAGCGGCGAAAGCGACGGCTCGATGGGTGGACCGAAGCCGCCTGAGCGTGGCGTGAGGAGAAGTCGTGACGGCTGTCCCGATTTTCCCGGGGAGGGGCACCTTCCTAGCGGACGCCGTCGAAAGGCTTCGGCGGTGCCGGACCGGTGACAGGAGAGACAGCCCTATAGATTCAATTACATAGAGTGCTCGCAAATCCTCCTGCGAAGACATCGCCAGGACCGAGGGCGCCCCCGGACGAGCTCAGAACGCCGGTCATCGTGGCCTGCGGCAGGGGACGTTTATCGGTTGCAGCACCTCACTTTAAGGGGCCCGAAGCCATGACCCAGACGACGACAGAGACGCAGCCCGCCACCACCGTCCTGGCCCAACGAGCCATCAACATCGACCACGTAGCCATTGCGGTCCGCGATCTCGAAGAGTCGATCCACTTCTACTCGGAGAAGCTCGGATTCACCCTCGAAGAGCGTCGCGAGACCCGCGGCAAGAAGACCGCGATGATCTCGGCGGTGATGCGCTGCGGCCCGCTCACCTTCGTGCTGCTCCAGGGCACCTCTCCGGAGTCGCAGGTCACCCGCTACGTCGAGACCTACGGTCCGGGCGTCCAGCACATCGCCATCGGCATGACCGACCTTCCGGCCACGACCGACGAGCTCGAGCGCAACGGTCTGGCCTTCGACACCGGCCTGATCCACGGCAACGGCTTGATCCAACGCTTCTCTCATCGCGAAGCGGGTTGCGGAATGATGTTCGAGTTCATCGAGCACACCCGCGCCGACGGCAATTTCTCCGACGAGAGCGTCCAGCAGCTCTTCGAGCAGCTCGAGGAGAAGGACAGTTACTGAGCGGCCTTGACCTTTTATTGAGTTCCATTCCGAAATCAAGGGAGCGGCTGATTTGACTACGACCCTGGAAAGCCCCGGCACCGACACGGTGGTCGACGGCATCGAGCAGCTGCGGCTCGAGCTTCAGCAGGACGAGATCGCGTCGATCCTAGGGCTGTTGGCGGACTTGAGGATCCGCTACGGCTCCGCCGAGAATGAAGACTTCCTCCTCAACGCGGCCCTCTTCGCCCACGAGCTGCCTCGGCGGGTGCGGAAGGTCGTGCACGACTTCCGGCAGCGGGAGCCCCGCTCCGCGGTGCTGGTGCTGTCGAACTTCCCGGTGGACGAGGCCAAGATCGGCCCGACCCCCGACCACTGGAAGGACGAGGGCGGGCGTCACCGCGTCGTCGAGGAGGAGATGTTCCTGGTCCTCATCGGATCTCTCCTCGGCGAGTGCATCGGCTGGACGACCCAGCAGGCCGGCCGGGTGGTCCACGACATCGCGCCGATCAAGGCGCACCAGCACGAGCAGCTCGGCAGCGGCAGCGAGCAGTTGCTCTGGTGGCACACCGAGGACGCCTTCCACCCCTTGCGCGGGGACTACATCGGCATGTTCTGCCTGCGCAACCCGGACCGCGTTCCCACGACCTTTGCCAACCTGAAAGGGCTCGGTGAGCTGTCGGCGGACCAACGCCGGCTGCTCATGGAGCCCCACTTCACCATCCGGCCGGACAACTCGCACCAGCAGAAGGTCCTGTCGGACATTGGCGCCCAGGCCGCTCAGGGCGCCTCTTACGATGCCATCGAGCGCATGAACGAACGACCCGACAAGATCGCGGTCCTGTTCGGAGACCCGGCGGAGCCCTACGCTCGCCTAGACCCCTACTTCATGGACCCGGTGGAGGACCCACCCGGAGCGCAGCAAGCCTTGGACGCCTTGAAGGCGATCCTCGACCGCGACCTCCGGGACCTCGTGCTCCAGCCGGGCGACGTCTGTTTCATCGACAACTTCCAGGGTGTCCACGGACGCAAGCCGTTCAAGGCGCGCTACGACGGGACCGACCGCTGGATGAAGCGCGTCAACGTCGTCCGCGATCTGCGCAAGTCGCGCGAGATCCGGGCGTCGTCGACCAGCAGGATCATGAACTAGGCCGAACGCCCGGCAGGGGTGGCGCCGTCGAGGCGCCGCCGGCCGGGCGTGAGCCACCCACGGTCATCGATGGGCACTGCCCCGAGCCGGCGATGGTTGTCCCGGCAGTCATCGCGTCACAGGGGCGTGGATCCGACCTGAACTAGGTCGAGATCGCGAGGGGTTGCCTCGGGATCCGCAGAGGACAAGGGACTTCGGGCCCTGGTGGATCCCAACGGAGCGCTCTCGCGGTACTCCACGCGTCCGGACAACGGCATCGGAGCGGTTCTTTTTCACGGTCCCCGGAACGGGACCCTTCAGAGTTTACGGGAGCTCACATGATGTCGAGAGTCGTATTGGAGCCTGAAGAGATTCACCAGATACAGGGCCTGCTCTCGGAGCTGGCGGGTACCTACGGCCGCGCCGAGGCGGCAGAGTTCAACGCCAGCGCCGGGGTCTACGCTCACGAGCTGCCCCGCCGTGTCCGGCGCGAGATCTACGAGTTCAAGCTCAACGAGCCGGACAGCGGGCACCTGATCATTTCGGGGATGCCCATCGACGAGGAGCGGTTGGGGCCCACCCCCAACCATTGGAAGCATGATCACCGCACCGCCGGCGAAACCGAGGAGGAGATGCTCCTGGTGCTCATGGGCTCGCTCTTGGGCGAGTGCATCGGTTGGTCGACCCAGCAGGATGGCCGGGTGGTCCATGACATCCTGCCGATCCAGGGCAAGGAGCACGAACAGCTGGGCAGCGGCAGCGAGGAGCTGCTGTGGTGGCACGTCGAGGACGCCTTCCACCCCTACCGGGGCGACTATCTCGGTATGCACTGCCTGCGCAATCCGGACCGGGTGCCCACGACCTTCCTGTCCATCGGCGAGCTGGGCCTCGACTTCACCGAGATGCCGGTGCTCTTCGAGGAGCACTTCACCATCCGTCCGGACGAGTCCCACCTGGTCAAGAACAAGGGGCAGGACCGCGTCGTCGAGGGCGACCTGGCGCACTCCTACGGCCAGATCGACCAGATGAACACCAAACCGCAGAAGATCGCGGTCCTGTTCGGTGACCCGCGGGCGCCGTACGTCCGCATCGACCCCTACTTCATGGATCCGGTGGCGGATCATCCGGAGGCCCAGGCGGCCCTCGAGCAGCTGATCGCGGCCATCGACGCCCGGATCAAGGACATGCCCTTGAATCCGGGCGAGGTCTGCTTCATCGACAACTTCCGCGGTGTGCACGGGCGCAAGCCCTTCAAGGCGCGCTACGACGGCAACGACCGTTGGATCAAGCGTGTCAACATCGTCCGGGACCTGCGCAAGTCCCGCGGGGTGCGCGAAAGCGCGGCCTCGAGGATCATCAAGTAAGTCGCGCCGCCGGCCGGCCCGCGTCGGGTCGGCCGGATGTCACGCCCACGGCACGGGGCCGGGGCCAGGAACGGGGAACGAGCATGACGATCGAACCGGCTCGGGGCAGGATGCGCCCGATCATCATCCTGGGAGTCGACCGCAGCGGCACCTCGCTGGTGGCCAGCATGGTCGCCCAGTGGGGGGCCTTCGGTGGCGAGGTCGAAAGCCTCCAGGACGGGGATTCGGGGAATCCCACGGGATATTGGGAGTACGGCGAGCTCAAGCCTTTCAACAACGAGCTCCTCGAGGGTGAGCGGGTGAGCCATTGGCACCCGATGTTTCGCATGATGGTCAAGGAACGAGCCCTCGAACGGCCGGTGCGGGAGAAGGCGGAGAAGCTGGTCCAAGGCATGGAGACGGCAGGAGGACCCTGGTTCTGGAAGGAACCGGACCTCAGCTTGACGCTGTCGTTCTGGAAGCAGTTTTGGACGGACCCGCTGTACGTCGTCACCGTCCGCAACCCCCACGACACGGCGGTCTCGTGGAAGAAGTTCATCCTGCCCAAGGAGCTCCACGACAAGTACAGCCTGATGACCGCCAACCTGCTGCGCTGGCAGTACTACCTGGTCTCGATCTTGACGGAGGTGGACCCGTCGCCCCACAAGATCTTCGTGCAGTACGAGGACCTGATGAGCAACCCGAAGGAACAAGCTGCGAAGCTCGACAAGTTCCTGGCGGAGGGTTGCGGTCTCGAGCCCGGGGACGAAGCCCGGCTCGACCGGATGAGCGGCCGCATCGACACCGAGCTGTGGCGCAACAAGAGCCCGACCCCGCTCAACCGGGTCCCCCAGGCTTCGAAGGAGCAGAAGGCGTTGTACGAGCTGCTCAAGCGCAAGGTCGCGCGTCCGGCGGAGCCCTTCGTCCCGGCGGCGTTCCCCTTGGGCGCCGGGTATTGGGAGTACCTCGAGCTGGTCGACACCATTCTCTAGACCGGTTCGAGGTGGTGGCGGCGGCGGGAGCTCGAGCGGCGGGTCGGATTCGGGAACCAAACGAAAGGGAATCTGAATGAAGTGGCGGATCTGGACGGTTACGAGCCTGTTGCTCGGTGTGGCGTTTCTCGGTTGTGGCTCCCCGGAGGAGGTCGAGGTCGAAGCTCCGAAGCTGACGCCTTCGCAATACACCGCAGAGGAGCTGGTGCAGCGGTATGTTGACGCGCTGGGTGGAGCCGAGGCTTTGGCGGGTGTCCAAACGGTGCTCAAGCGCGGTTCGATGACCACCGACGATTTTTCCGACGCACCGATCCTCAACGCCATCGCCAACGACACGGGATACCTGCGGCGCATCGAGTCCCCGTCGGGCGTCATCTCCCTCGCCTGGGACGGTGACGTCGCCTGGCAGCAGGGTGCCGCCGTCGGCAGCAGTGAGATCGTGCGGCTCACCGAGCGGGACGCCATGCTCTACCGCGTGGTGTCACACCTCGCGGGGCCCCTCGAAGAGGCCGCCGCCAAGGGCTACACGCTCACCGCGGACGGCCGGGACGACGAGGGTCAAGAGGTGATCACCGTCGACATCCCGGGTCTCGGCGAGCGCAGCTACTACCTCGATGGCACGACCTTCCTGGTCAACCAGGTCGCGGAGCTGCGACCGTCGATGGAGGCCGGGGAGCCGCCGATGCGGGTGGTCACCCAGTACGCTCGCTACCGCGAGGTCGAAGGGGTCAAGTTCGCCTTCTTCGAGACCACGAGAATCCCCGACCTGGGGTTCAAGCAGACGATCACCTGGGACTCCATCGAGGTCAACGCCGACCTCGGCCAGTTCGACTTCTCGCCGCCGCAGAGTTGATCCCGTCCTGGGGACCCTGGCCCCCGCCGACAGAGATTTCGGGGTGACCACTTGATGGACTCGATCCTTCACGACGCACGGCTCGCCGTACGGATGCTGTGGAAGCGTCCGCTTTTCACCTTGGTGGCGGTGAGCGCCCTGGCCCTGGGCATCGGGGCCAACACCGCCGTCTTCAGCGTGGTCTACGGGGTCCTCCTGCGGCCCCTCGGCTTCGAGCATCCCGAGCAGCTCTTCATGGTCTGGCAGGCCCAGCCGGAGGAGGGGGTCCAGGCGGACCTGGTGGCGCCGGGCAACTTCTTCGACTGGCGCCAGGATTCGTCGAGCTTCGAGGACCTCGTCGCCCTCAGGGCCAGCGGCGTCCACCTGCGGCGGGACGACGGCTCGGAGGTGGTCCAGGCGACCTTCGCGACGCCGGGATTCTTCGAGCTGCTCGGTGTGGCGCCGGCCCTCGGCCGCGGCTTCTCGAGCCACGACCCCGGCGGAGCCCCGATCTACGAGGCGGTCCTCAGCTACCAGGCCTGGCAGCGCAGCTTCGGGGGCTCGCCGGAGGTCGTGGGTCAGGACCTCGTCCTCGACGGGCAGTCCTACACGGTGGCCGGGGTGATGCCGGAGGACTTCCACTTCTTCGTCGACTCGGATCTCTACCTGCCGCTCTTCTTCGATCCGCAGGAGAAGGTCTCCCGGGGCAACGTCTCCCTCTGGGTCCTGGGCCGCGTCAAGAACGGGGTCAGCGAGGCCCAGGCCCGGCAGGACCTCAAGGGCATCTCCCGGCGGCTGGCGCAGGAGTACCCGGAGACCAACCTGGGTGTCGAGGCGAGCTTGAGCCCGCTGCTCGACTTCTGGCTCGGGAGCTCGCGGACGACCCTGCCGCTGCTCATGGGAGTGGTGGCCCTGGTCCTGCTGGTGGCCTGCGCCAACATCGCGACCATGCTGCTGTCGCGGGCCATGGAGAGGCGCAAGGAGATGGCCTTGCGCCAGAGCCTCGGTGCCACCCGTGGCCGCCTGATCCAGCAGAACCTGGTCGAGAGCCTGGTGCTGGCCGGTGTCGGTGGCGTCCTCGGCGGGATCCTCGGGTCCTTCGGGGTGTCGCTCCTGGTGCGTCTGCAGGCGGGGACCATCCCGCGTATCGAGGAGGTGACGGTGGATCCTCTGGTCCTGCTGTTCACCGTCGTCGTGGCGGCGATCGCCGGTGTCATCTTCGGGCTGGTCCCGGCGCTGCAGCTGTCCAACGTGCACCTGACCGATTCGCTCAAGGACGGCGGCGCGCAGGCAGGGGGTTCCGCCATCACCTCCAAGTACCTCCGCGGCGCCCTGGTGGTCGTCGAGGTCGCGCTGGCGATGGTCCTGTTGGTCGGCGCCGGGCTGACCATCCGCAGCTTCCAGAAGCTGCAGCAGGTGAACCTGGGCATCGAGCCGGAAGGCGCGGTGGCGGCGGCCATCACCCTGTCGGAGGACCGGTACCAGGGCTCGAACCAGGTGGTCGGGTACGTCGAGACGCTGCTCGATCGGCTCCGCGACCAGCCGGACCTCCAAGCGGTGGGGGTGGTCACGACGCTGCCGCTGGACAACACGCAGATCGACGGCGACCTTCTGGCGCGGAACCGTTCGGGGCAGATGCAGCAGACCGTCGTCGGTCTCGACGCGGTCAGCGGTGACTACTTCAAGGCGGTGGGGACGCCGCTCGTCGAAGGGCGCGTCTTCAACGACGCGGACCGAGACGATTCCCAGAAGGTCGCGATCGTGAACCAGGCGCTGGCGCGACAGCTCTGGCCGGGGGAGAGCGCCCTCGGCAAGCAGGTCTTCGTCTTCGACCTGGAAAGCGGACCCCGCGAGGTGGTGGGGGTGGTGGGGAACATCCGGCGGTTCGGCCTCGAGGTCGACAGCCGCCGCGAGGTCTACCTGCCCTATCGCCAGTATCCCGACGAGCGGGGGTTCTACGTCGTCGCCCGTAGCGCGTCCGGTGACACGGACCGCGCCGCCCGCAGTCTGCAGGCGGCCATCCTCGCCGTCGACCGCGACCAGCCCATGTCGGGCATGGCCACCATGAGCCAGCTGCTCGACGAATCGCTGGCCCGCCGCCGGTTCAACACCTGGTTGATCGGTGTCTCGGCCATCGTCGCTCTCGTCCTCGCCGTGGTCGGGATCTACGGCATCCTGGCCTACTCGGTGGCCCAGGGGCAGCGCGAGATCGGGATCCGGATGGCCCTCGGCGAGACCCGCAAATCGATCCTGCGCCTGGTGCTGTCGCGGGGCCTGGTCCTGACCGGCATCGGTCTCGCCTGCGGCATCGTCGGCGCCGGGCTGATGAAGAAGCTCATCTCGAGACTGATCTGGGGGATCGGGGCCATGGACCCGCCGACCCTGATCGCCGTCGCCGGGATCTTCGTCGTCGTCGCGGTGCTGGCCAGCCTGATCCCGGCGCGGCGCGCCACCCGCGTCGACCCCATGGTCGTGCTGAGGGATGGCTAGGTCCCGCACCATGCACCTGGAGGGCTCCGAGCACCGGGACTCGGGTTTCGGAACCTCCGTCCCGGTGTCGCAGCCCGTGGGGATCTCCTCCGGCCCCGTCGATCACCTGGTGCAGCTGCTTCGGCTTCGTGCCGCGGCGACGCCGGACGCGCCGGGCTTCATCGTCCTGCGCGACGGCGAGGCGGAGGAGTCGCGGCACAGCTATGGCGAGCTCGACGCCGCGGTGCGACGGCTGGCGGCCCGGCTGCAGGCGGCGGGGGCCGCCGGCGAACGGGTGATCCTGCTCTTCCCGCCGGGTATCGAGTTCATCACCGCCTTCTTCGCCTGTCTCTACGCCGGTGCGGCGGCGGTGCCCGCCTACCCGCCGCGACCGCGCAAGGACCAGCCGCGGTTGCGCGCCATCGCCGAGGACGCCAAGCCTCGCGTGGTGCTGACCACCGCAACCATCCTCGAGCGCACCGCCGGCTGGGTCGACGACGCGCCGGACCTGGCCGCCGCCACCTGGATCGCTGTCGACGAGCCCGACGCCACCACGCCCGACGACTGGCGCGAGCCCGCCATCGGCCCCGAGACGCTGGCCTTCCTCCAGTACACCTCCGGCTCGACCTCGACGCCCAAGGGGGTGATGGTCAGCCACGGCAACCTGCTCCACAACGAGTCCTTGATCTGTCGCGGCTTCGGCCATCGGGGCGACGAGTTGATCGTCGGCTGGCTGCCCCTCTACCACGACATGGGGCTCATCGGGAACGTGCTCCAGCCGCTCTTCCTGGGCGTTCCCTGCGTGCTGATGGCGCCGCTGGCCTTCCTCCAGCAGCCGCTCCGCTGGCTCCAGGCCATCGACCGCTATCGCGCGACGACCAGCGGCGGCCCCAACTTCGCCTACGAGCTGTGCGTCGCCAAGACCACCGAAGAGCAGCGTCGCGAGCTCGATCTGTCGACCTGGCGGGTGGCCTTCAACGGCGCCGAACCGGTACGCGCCGACACCCTCGAGCGCTTCGCCGACGCCTTCGCCGTCAGCGGTTTCGATCGCCGTGCGCTCTTCCCCTGCTACGGTCTCGCCGAGGCCACGCTCTTCGTCACCGGCAGCACCCCGGGCGGCGAGGTCATCACCGGCGACTTCGATCCGGCGGGGCTCGAGGTCGATCGCGCCGTGGCGCGCGCCGCCGACGATGGTGGCCGGACGCTGGTCAGCAGCGGTCACGTCGCCGCCGAGACCCGTCTCGCCATCGTCGAGCCGGCCACCGGCCGGCGCCTCGAAGACGGTCGGGTGGGGGAGATCTGGATCGCCGGTGCGAGCGTCGCCGGCGGCTACTGGCGGCGCCCCGAAGAGAGCGCCGAGACGTTCGGCGCACGCCTCGAGGACGAGCCCGCCGCCGGGTCCTTCCTGCGCACCGGCGACCTGGGTTTCGTGAGCGGCGGAGAGCTCTTCGTCACCGGTCGCATCAAAGACCTCCTGATCCTCCGCGGCCGCAACTACTACCCGCAGGACGTCGAGCTGGCGGCGGAGCGGAGCCACCCGGCGCTGCGGGCCGGGAGCGGCGCCGCCTTCGCCGTCGAGCAGGACGGTGAGGAGCGGCTGGTGGTCGCCGTCGAGATCGACCGGCGGCGTGAGGCCGAGGCCGAGGCCGCCGCCGAGGCCGTGCGCCGGGCGGTCTCCGAAGAGCTCGAGCTGCCGGTCCAGGAGGTCGTCCTGGTGCGTGCCGGCACCATCCCCAAGACCTCGAGCGGCAAGATCCAGCGTCACGCGTGCCGCCGGGGCTTCCTCGACGGCTCGCTCTTCGTGGTCGGACGCAGTGCTCTCGAAGAGCCGGAGACCCTGGGCGAGGAAGCCGTCGCCGGGGCCCCTGCTGCCGGCCCGGCCCTCGACGCCGCGGCGCTCCTCGCTGAGCCGCCGGAGGCGCGGCGCGACCGGCTCCTCGCCGACCTGGTGCGCCGTGCCGCCCGACTCCTGCGGCTGCCCCCGGAGAAGGTTCCGGTCGTCGAGCCTGTGACCGCTCTGGGTCTCGACTCCCTCGCTGCCGTCGAGCTCGCCCACGAGCTCGAGAGCAGCTTCAGCGTCGCTCCGAGCCTCGCCGAGCTGCTCGCGGGGCCGAGCCTCGAGATGCTGGCGGCGGAGCTCGCGGAGCGGCTCGGGGCTGCGGCGACCTCGCCGGCTCGGGGAGGAGCGCCGCGCATCGAGGCCGGTGCAGGAGACGGTCTCGAGGAGCTCTCGGCGGGCCAACGAGCGCTCTGGTTCCTCGATCGGTTGGCTCACCAGGCCGCCGCCTACAACATCGTCGCCGCCGCCAAGCTCCCCGCCGACACCCGCCTCGACGCCCTCGAGGCGGCGGTCCGGGACCTGGTGCGCCGTCACCCGGCGCTCCGCACCACCTTCCACGACCGTCGCGGCGAGCCGGTGCGCCGGGTGCGCGAGAGCCTCGAACCCGACGTCGCCGTCATCGATGCGTCGGGTCGAGAGGCCGCCGCCATCGAGCGGATGTTGGGCGAGGAGGCCTACCGACCTTTCGATCTCGAGACCGGGCCTCTCCTCCGCGTCCGCGCCTTCCCCCGCGAGAGCGAGGCGACCCGGCTGCTCCTCGCGGTGCATCACCTGGTGGCGGACTTCTGGTCGCTGGCGGTGATGCTCGAAGAGCTCGGGGCGCTCTACGGTCACCACGCCACCGGCGAGACCCTCGATCTCGAGCCGCTGCCGCTGAGCTATGACGATTTCGTCGCCTGGCAAGGGCGGATGCTCGAGGGCGAGGCGGGCGCCGCGGCGTGGGCCTCCTGGCGCCAGCGGCTGGGAGGCGACGGCGCCGAGCTGCCGGCTCTCGATCTGCCCCTGGACCGGCCGCGACCGCGGCTCCAGACCTACGCCGGTGGGGCGGTCCGCGGGGTGCTGCCGGCGGATCTCCTCGAACGGCTCGAGACGCTGGCCCGCGGCCACGGTGCCACCCCCTTCATGCTCCTCCTGACCGCCTACCAGCTGCTGCTGGCGCGCTGGGCGGGGCAGGACCGGGTGGTGGTGGGGACACCGACGGCGGGGCGGCCGGATCCGCGCCTCCGCCAGCTGGTGGGCTACTTCGTCAACCCGGTGCCGGTGGCGCTGGAGATCGACCTCGGCGAGGGCTTCGACCGGCTCCTGGGACGTGCCCGGGAGCGCGTCCTCGAGGCCTACGAGCACCAGGATTTCCCCTTCCCGCTGCTCGCCGAGCGCCTCGCGCCGGAGCGCGACGCCAGCCGTTCGCCGATCTTCCAGGCTCTCTTCGTCCTCCAGCGGACGCTCCGCCAGGGCCAGGACCACCTCGGTGCCTTCGCCCTCGGCGTTCCCGGCGCGGAGCTGGCCCTCGGCGGGCTGCGTCTCGAGTCGTTGCCGATCCCCGAGCATCGGGCGCAATTCGATCTGTCGCTGGCCTTGGCCGCGATGCCCGAGGGCGGGGCGCTGGTCCTCGAGTACAACCGGGACCTCTTCGACGAAAGCACCGCCGCGCGCTTCCTCGGTCATTTCGAACGGCTGCTCGGCTCCATCGCCGACGCCCCCACCGCCGCCACCGGCGACCTCGAGCTGATGCCCGCGGCCGAGCGCCGGCAGGTCCTGGTGGGCTGGAACGACACGCGGGCCGAGGTTCTCGGGCCGCATCATCTCCTCGAGCTCTTCGAGGGGCAGGTGCGCCGCATCCCCGACGCCGTCGCGCTCGAACGGGGCGGTGAGAGCTGGTCCTACGCCCGCCTCGACACCCGCGCCGAGGAGCTGGCGGCGGCGTTGCGGCAGGCGGGCTTGCCGCCCCGTGGCCGCGTCGGTGTCTGTCTCGACCGCCGCCTCGACCTGATCGCCGCGCTCCTCGCGACCTTCAAGGCCGGCGGCGCCTACGTCCCCCTCGACCCGGCCTACCCGCGCGAGCGTCTCGACTTCATGCTCGCCGACAGCGCCGCGCCGGTGGTCTTGACCGAGGCACGGCACCTCGAGCTCTTCGCGGATACCGGTGTCCGGGCCATCGACGTCGACACGGTCGAAGCGGGCTCGGGTGGGGCGCGCGGCGTCGCGTCTCGGCGCTTCGAGCCGCGGCACCTGGCCTACGTCATCTACACCTCGGGTTCGACCGGGCGGCCAAAGGGCGTCGCCATCGAGCACCGCAGCGCCGCCGAGATGGTGCACTGGGCGGCGGGGGTGTTCTCCGCCGACGAGCTCGCCGGGGTGCTGGCGGCGACCTCGGTGTGCTTCGACCTGTCGGTGTTCGAGATCTTCCTGCCGCTGGCGACCGGTGGCCGCATCGTCCTGGCGAAGAACGCTCTCGAGCTCTCCGAGCTGCCAGGCGCGGGTTCGGTGACGCTGATCAACACGGTGCCCTCGGCGATGACCGAGCTGCTGCGGCTGGGCGGCGTGCCGCCGTCGGTGCGTACGGTCAACCTCGCCGGCGAGCCCCTGAAGGAGAGCCTGGTCGAGGAGATCTATCGGGCCACCGGCGCGCGGCGCGTCTACAACCTCTACGGCCCCTCGGAGGACACCACCTACTCGACCTTCGCGCTCCAGCGGGCCGGGGCCCGGCGGGCGCCGGGCATCGGCCGACCGGTGACCAACACCCGCGCCTATCTCCTCGATCGCCGAGGGCGGCCGGTGCCCACCGGAGTGGCGGGGGAGCTCTTCCTCGCCGGCGCGGGGTTGGCGCGGGGCTATCTCGGCCGGCCGGCGCTCACCGCCGCGCGCTTCGTCCCCGATCCCTTCACCGGCGAGGGAGGCGCCGTGCCCGGCGGCCGGCTCTACCGCACCGGCGATCTGGCGCGCTGGACCACCGCCGGTGAGCTCGACTTCCTCGGCAGGATCGATCACCAGGTCAAGGTGCGCGG
>JAGQSE010000094.1:14772-17730 GCA_020439725.1 Acidobacteriota bacterium | reverse complement strand
GCTGTGGGAAGACCTCGATCACCGCACCGTGAGCGGCGTCGAGGTGCTCCGCCGGCTGGCGCGCCTACGCGGCGGCCAGGGAGCGGCGGCGATGCCGGTGATCTTCACCAGCACCCTCGGGCTCGATGCCCTCGAGGAGCAGCGGGGCGAGTCGGAGGAAACCATCGGCGCGGGCCCCCTGGGCGATCTCGAGGTGGTCTACAGCATCGGTCAGACGCCGCAGGTGTGGCTCGACCATCAGGTATCGGAGCATGGCGGCGCCCTCTACTACATCTGGGATGCCGTCGAGGAGCTCTTCCCCGAAGGACTCCTCGACAGCATGTTCCAGGCCTATCACGAGCTGCTCGAGCGTCTGGCCGGTGAGGAGTCCGCCTGGGGAGACGCCGCCGGCGAAGGGATGGTGCCGGCGGCGCAGCTCCGCCGTATCGCCGAGCTCAACACCACCGGGAGCGAGCTCCTTCCTGGTGATCCGCGCGGCCGGCTGCTCCACGGTCTGTTCGAGATCCGCGCCGAAGAACGGCCCGAAGCCGTGGCCGTCATCGCTGCCGACCGTCGGCTCAGCTACGGCGAGCTCGACGCCCGCAGCGCTGCTCTCGCCGCCGAGCTGACGCGCCGGGGGGCGCGCCGCGGCGCGCTGGTGGCGGTGGCCATGGAGAAGGGCTGGCAACAGGTGGTCGCCGTGCTCGGGGTGCTGCGTGCCGGGGCCGCCTATCTGCCCATCGAGCTCCCACTGCCCGGTGAGCGGGTCGAGCAGCTGCTCCATGAAGGTCGGGTGCAGCTGGTGTTGACCACCGCCCAGGGCGCCGAGGCCGTGCGGCGCATCGCCGACCGGGTGGCCGGAGGCGTCGAGGTGCTGGCGGTGAGCGAGGATTCTCCGGCCTCTCCGCAGGCCCCGCCGGAGCTGCCGCTCGCCCGCCCCGAGGACCTGGCCTACGTCATCTTCACTTCCGGTTCTACCGGCAAGCCCAAGGGCGTGATGATCGACCACCGCGGCGCGGTCAACACGCTGCTCGACGTCAACCAACGGTTCGCGGTCACGCCCCAGGATCGAGTCTTGGGCCTTTCCGCGCTGCACTTCGACCTGTCGGTCTACGACCTCCTAGGCGTCCTCGCGGCGGGCGCGGCGTTGGTCCTGCCGGAGCCGTCGGCGTTGCGCGACCCGGGGCGTTGGGCGGAGCTCGTCGCCGAGCATCGGGTGAGCGTCTGGAATACCGTGCCGGCACTCCTGCAGATGCTGGTCGAGTATCTCGAGCCGTTGGCTGGCCGCTCGCTGCCGAGCCTGCGTCAGGCCTGGTTGTCCGGCGACTGGATCCCCCTCGATCTGCCACCGCGGATCCGTGCTCTGGCTCCGGCGGTGGCCGTCCACAGCATGGGCGGTGCCACCGAAGCCTCGATCTGGTCGATCCACCACCCCATCGGTGAGACCGATCCGGAATGGCGGAGCATCCCCTACGGCCGCGCCATGACCAACCAGAGCATGCACGTCCTCGACGAGCGGTTGCGCCCTCGGCCCTTCTGGGTACCGGGAGATCTTTACATCGGCGGTATCGGTGTCGCCCTCGGCTACTGGCAAGACCCGGAGCGCACCGCAGCCAGCTTCGTGCGGTCGCCCTGGACCGGGGAGCGGCTGTACCGCACCGGTGACCTGGGTCGCTGGCGTGCCGACGGCACCATCGAGTTCCTCGGCCGCGAGGACGACCAGGTCAAGATCCGTGGCCACCGCATCGAGCTGGGCGAGATCGAGACCGTGCTCGAGGAGCATCCCGGCATCGCTCGGGCGGTGGTCACGGTGACCGGAGAGGGGCCTCTCGACCGTCGGCTGGCGGCCTACGTGGTGCTGCGGCAGGAAGCGGCTGCGGAACAGACGGTGACGGACGAGCCGCCCGGCGCTTTGACGGTGGGGGAGCGGGTCGCCCTGCCGCCGCCTGCCGCCGCGGCGAGCGGCGTGCCAACCCCGACCCGATCTCTCCACCGTGAGGCGCTCGAAGTCCTGCTCGGGCTGCTCATCGGCCGTGACGACGACGCGGTGCCGCTGCCGCGGTACCTCTACGCATCGGCGGGGAGCCTGTACCCGGTGCAGGTTTACCTGTGGATCGGCGACTCGCGAGCCGCAGGGCTGGCCGAGGGGGGCTACTACTACCACCCGCGCCAGAACGCTCTGGTCCCCATCGCCGGCTCGCCACCATCGGCGGGCTGGAGGGAGGCGCCGGCGACCCTCGTGCTGGTCGGGCGTGCCGCTGCCAACGAGCCCATTTACGGTGCCTGGGCGCGCGAGTTCCGGGTCCTCGAGGCGGGCTACATGCTCGAGCTGCTCCGTCACGGCGGATTGCCCCTGATGCGCCACCGGGTGCCGGGCGCCGCGGCACTGGCTCCGGTGTTCGCCCTCGACGAAGGGGACGAGCCCCTCGCGGTTCTCTCCCTTGGAGCTGCCCGTGAGACACCGGCCGAGGACGCGGCGACGGATTCGCCCGCCGCCGCGAATCCGTCGGTGACCAGCCTGGCGGAGGAGGGAGGCACCGAGCTCCCGGACCTCCTCGACAAGCTCGAGTTCAAGCTTTCCGAACCCGGAGTGCGGCGCGACCTCGACCTCGCCGGCGCCATCCGCTGGGCGAGCGCTGCGGCGGTTCCTCTACCCCTGATGGGCCGCCGGACCCACCGCAGCTTCGCACGTCGGACCTTGGGGGCAGCGTCCCTCGCCTCGGCCTTGGCGGTGCTCGCCGACCCGCTCTTCGAGGTGTTGGTCTGGGTGCGGGCGCAGGGGGTCGACGGCCTGTCCTCGGGGCTCTACCGCTGGCGGCCGGACGAGGCCTGCCTCGAAGTCCTGGGGGACACCCGCCGGCTGCCCGCGGAGGCCTACGCTCCGGGAAACCGTGCGGCCCTCGAGGCCGCCGGCTTCGCCTGCTTCCTGGTGGCACGCCAGCTGGTGCAGACCGAGCTCCAGGACGCCTTGCTCGCCGC
>JAGQSE010000094.1:0-14706 GCA_020439725.1 Acidobacteriota bacterium | reverse complement strand
TAGGCAGCGTCGACCGCCGCCGGATGGCACCGATCCTCGGTCTCGCGGACGGCGACGAGGTCTTGCACAGCCTGGTGGGCGGCCCCGTGCCGGAGGCCGAGGACGCTGCCGTCGGCGCGCCGGAGCTGCTGGCTCATCTGGCCCGCCGGCTGCCTCCCTACATGGTGCCGAGCGGCCTGCGGATCCTGCCGCGACTGCCGCTGACCGCCAACGGCAAGGTGGACAAGAAGGCCCTGCCGCAGGTCGCCCTGAGCACCGACGTTGGTTCCGGCGAGCCCTTCGTGGCGCCGCGCAACGACCTCGAGACGCAGGTGGCGGCGCTGCTCGCGGAAGTGCTGGGTGTCGAGCGTGTGGGGATCCACGACAACTTCTTCGAGCTCGGTGGCAACTCGGTGCATCTGGTGCGCGTGCACGCGCGGCTACGCGAGCTGCTGGGACGGGAGATCCCGCTGGTGGAGCTCTTCCGCCACACCACGGTCGCTGCCCTCGCCGGTCACCTCGAAGGCGCCACCGCCAGCCGCCCGACCGCCGAGCGGCAGCAAGCGGCGGCGCGTGCCGACGAGGCGGATCGAGAGCAGAGGGCCGCAGGCCGGAATCGCCTGGCTCAGCGCCGACGCCGTGCCGAGGAGGAGGACTGAGATGCCCGAAAGACGAGTGGAGTCGGAGCGGGAGGAAAGGACTTCATGACCGACCTCGCCATGGGATCCGGAGCTGCCGGCGACGGCCTCGAGGCGGCCCTCACGGGTCTCGAGATCGCCGTCATCGGAATGTCCGGACGCTTTCCGGGAGCGCGTGACCTCGACGAGTTCTGGCGCCAGCTGCGCGCCGGAACCGAGGCGATCCGTACCTTCTCCGACGAGGAGCTCCTGGCCGAGGGCATCCGTCCCGAGACCCTCGCCGACCCCTCCTATGTCAAGGCGGCGGGGATGATCGAGGATGCCGACGCCTTCGACGCCGAGCTCTTCGGCTACAGCCCGCGCGAGGCCGAGGTCATCGATCCTCAGCATCGGCTGTTTCTCGAAGCCGCCTGGTCCGCCCTCGAGGACGCCGGCTACGACCCAGAACAGTCGCCGGGGGCCATCGGCGTGTTCGCCAGCGCCACCCTCAACAACTACCTGCTGGCCATCTATCGCAGCTGGATGGTCGACGGCGCGGCGCGCGATCTGCAACCGCAGCTGGGCAACGACAAGGACTACCTGGCCACCCGGGTCTCCTACAAGCTGGGCCTCGGCGGCCCGAGCCTCTCGATCCAGAGCGCCTGTTCCTCGTCGCTGGTGGCGGTGCACCTCGCCTGCCAGTCGCTTCTTGCCGGTGATTGCCGTCTGGCGCTGGCCGGCGGGGTGTCGGTCCAGGTGCCCACCAAGGCCGGCTATTTCCATCAGCCCGGTGGCATCTTCTCGCCCGACGGCAAGTGCCGCGCGTTCGACGCGGCGGGGCAGGGAACGGTCTTTGGCAGCGGTCTCGGGGCGGTGGTGCTGGCGCGCCTCGACGACGCTCTCGAGGCCGGGGACCGCATCCTGGCGGTGATCAAGGGCTCCGCCATCAACAACGACGGCAGCGACAAGGTCGGCTTCACGGCCCCCGGCGTCGAGGGGCAGAGCCGGGTGATCCGAGCCGCCCACCAGCTGGCGGAGGTCTCGCCGGAGAGCATCGACTACATCGAGGCTCACGGCACCGCCACGCCCATCGGCGACCCCATCGAGGTCGAGGCGCTGACTGCGGCCTTCCGCCGCGGCACCGATCAGCGAGGCTTTTGTGGCCTCGGTTCGGTCAAGACCAATGTCGGGCATCTGGGCAATGCCGCGGGCATGGCCGGGATGCTCAAGACCGTACTGGCCCTGCGTCACGGCGAGCTGCCGCCGAGCCTCCACTTCGAGACGCCCAATCCCCACATCGACCTCGCCGGGTCTCCCTTCTTCGTGGTCGATCGGCTGCGACCCTGGCCCCGGCGCGGCGGGCCGCGCCGCGCGGGAATCAGCTCCTTTGGCGTCGGTGGCACCAACGCCCACGTCATCGTCGAAGAGGCGCCGCCCCAGACCGCTGGCTCGGCTTCGCGACCGGCACAGCTGCTCGTGCTCTCGGCTCACCGCGAGGACGGTCTCGAGGAGCTGGCGGGCCGCCTCGGACGGCGGCTCCTCGAGACCTCGGAAGAGGAGCTGCCGCTGGCCGACGTCGCGTTCTCGCTGGCGCGGGGACGCCGCCGGCTGCGGTACCGAAGCTTTCTGACGGCCGAGGAGGGAGCGGAGGCTCGCCGCGAGCTGGGGCGGCGGCTGTCGGGAGACGACGGCCGGGCGCTACCGCGCCTCCTCGAGGAGCGGCGCCGGCGGCCGGTGGTGTTCCTCTTCCCGGGCCAGGGTGGTGCGCTGGCCGGCGCCGGGGTCGAGCTCTACCACCGGGAGCCGGTGTTCCGGCGCTCGATGGATCGGTGCTTCGACGTCCTCGAGGATCTGGCGGGAGAGGACCTCAGACCCTGGTTGCTGGCCGACCCGAAGGGCGGCGAGGAAGCCGCCCGACGACTGGCGGAGACGCGCTGGGCGCAGCCCGTCCTGCTCGCTCTCGAGGTGTCGACCGCCGCGCTCATGGCGAGCTGGGGTGTCGAGCCCCACGCGCTCCTCGGTCACAGCCTGGGCGAGATCAGCGCCGCCACCGTCGCCGGCGTCTTCGCTCTCGAGGACGCCTTGCGGCTGGTGGTCGAGCGGGGGCGGCTGGTCCAAGGGCTCGAGGAGGGGGCGATGCTCAGCGTCTCCCTGGACGAGGACGAGCTGGCCGCCGAGCTCGCCGCTGCCGGCGGCGGGCTCTCCGTGGCGGCGCTCAACGGTCCCCGCATGGCGGTGGTCTCGGGACCGGTGGCCGCCGTCGAAGCGCTGCGGGTCCAGTTCGGCGAACGCGGCGTACCCTGCCAGCGGCTGGCGGCGTCGCGCGCCTTCCACTCACCGGTGATGGACCCGATCCTCGAGCCGCTCCGCGCCGTCGTCGAGGCGCTACCCAGACAACGGCCGAGCCGCCGCCTGCTGTCGAACGTCACGGGCACCTGGTTGAGCGACGAGCAGGTCACCGATCCCGGGTACTGGGTCGAGCAGCTGCGGCGGACGGTGCGCTTCGGCGACGCCCTAGGCGAGGTCCTGTCGGATCCCAACCAGGTCTTCGTCGAGGTCGGCCCGGGGCGCGACCTGGCGAGTCTGGTCCGCCGGCGCCGCCGACCCGGTGAACAGCCGCCGGCGGTGGTCACCACCCTCGGCCGTGCCGGTGGAGCGCACGGTGAGCAGCACCGTGTGCTCACCGCGTTGGGCGAGCTGTGGAGCCAGGGCGTCGAGGTCGACTGGCGGGGCTTCTTCAGCGCCGAGGATCGTCGTCGGGTCGGCCTGCCGACGTACCCCTTCGAGCGCCGGCGCTTTTGGGTCGGGACGCGTGGGGGTGCGGAGGCCGAGTCTGCGCTCCGCGCTGCGCCCACCGCCGGTCGGGGCCAGGACCGCTCGCCGGCTGGCGAGGAGAGCTGGACGCGGGTGCCGTTCTGGAAGCCCGCGCCACCCCTGCCGGAGACTCCAGGTGTCGAGACACTGCTGGTGATCGCCGATCGTGGCGGCCTGGCGGCGGCGGTGGCCGAGGAGGCCCGTCGCCGCGGTCGTACCTGCCTGCTCGTCGAGCCCCGCTTCACCGGCGACGAAGAGGTGGCTGCAGGGGACGCCGGGCGACTGACGGTCGATGCCGGCGACGCCGAGGGTTGGCGGCGGGTGCTCGCCGACGCGGCGCGACGTGGGCAGCCGGAACAGTCGCTGGCCTTGCTCGACCTCGCGCCCCTCGATGTCCCGGAGGCCCCGGCAACCGTGGATCCCTCGGTCCTGGCGACCGCCCTCGAGCGGGGCGTCTTCAGCTTGCTGGCCCTGGCCCGCGCGGTGGCTTCGGCCTCCCAGCCTGCGCTGGCGCGCCTCTGTCGGGTGACCCGCGGCATGCAGCCGGTGGCACCGGGAGAGGCGGGGAATCCGCTCCTAGCACCGCTGCTCGGTGCTGCCGCGGTCTTGCCCTGGGAGCTCGAGGGCCTGCTCTCGATCAGTGTCGACCTCGATCCGGCCACCGCCCCGGTGTCCGGTCCCGAGGCGCTGCCGGCGGTGGCCGGACGGTTGCTCGACGAGCTCGACGGCGCGTCGCCGGAGCGGTCGGTGATCGCCTGGCGGGCGCGCCGGCGCTGGTCGCGAGACCTCGAGGTCATGCCGCTGCCCGAGCCGCCGGAGGGCTTGCCCCTCCGCGAGCGAGGGGTCTACCTGGTGACCGGCGGCCTGGGCGGCCTGGGTCTCGAGGTGGCCAAGCTGCTCGCCCGGAAGTCCCGGGCGCGGCTGGTCCTCCTCGGTCGGGACGGGTTGCCGGAGGGGGACGCGCGCCGCCGTTGGCTCGCCGGCCACGGCTCCGCCGACCGCACGACCCGCCGTCTGCGGGCGGTGGAGGAGCTCGAGGCCCTGGGTGCCGAGGTGCTGGTGGTTTCGGCGGACGTCGCGGATCGGCGAGCCCTTGCCGACGCCCTCGAGCGCGCCGAGGGGCGCTTCGGTCCGATCCAAGGTGTCATCCACGCCGCGGGTGTCGCCGGGGGCGGTCTGGCGGCGCTGCGCGATCCGGTGGAAGCCGCGAAGGTGCTGCGACCCAAGGTCCAGGGCTCGCTGGCGCTGGTCGACGCTCTCGGTGATCGCGAGCTCGACTTCCTGGCGCTTTTCTCCTCGACCTTGGCGTTGACCGGCGGAGTTGGCCAGCTCGACTACGCCGCCGCCAACGCCTTCCTCGACGGGCTGGCGCACCGCTTGAGAGCGAGCGGGAGGCCCGTGGTGTCGATCGCCTGGCCCGGTTGGCGGGAGGTCGGCATGGCCGCGGCGGCGGCGGTCGGCGAGATCGACCACCCCCTCGTGACGCACCGAACCGTGCTCGAGCGCGGGACGGTGGTGTCGGGACGGGTATCGGCAGCGCGGCATTGGCTCCTGGCGGAGCACCGCAGCGGCGGCCACCCGGTGTTGCCGGGAACCGCGGTCCTCGAGCTGGCTCGGGCTGTCTTCGAAGACGCCCAGGGACCGGGACCCGTCGAGCTCTCCGAGGTCTCCTTCTTGCGGCCTCTGCGTCTCGGCCCCGAGGAGGAACGGCCCCTCGCGGTCTTTCAGGGCCTCGAAGCCGAGCCGGCGCGCTTTTTCGTCGTCAGCGGCGAGGGGCCCAACCTCGAGCTCCACGCCAGCGGCCGGGCGCGGCGGGCCGAGGCCGAGGGCCCGCCGTCGAGACCGGCGCTCGAAGCGTCGCCGGCGGTGGCGGGCGAGACCTGGCCTCTCGAGGACCTCATCGCCCGCGTCGCCGCGGGCGGCGTCGTCGAGTGGGGCGAACACTGGCGCGTCACCGGCCGGTTGGAGGTCGGCGCCGACGTGGTTCGGGCCACCGTCGAGCTCCCCGAACGGTTCGCCGGCGAGGTCGCCGACTGGACGCTCCACCCGGCGCTCCTCGACGTCGCCACCGCTTGCGGTCTGGCGCTGGCCGGCGGCGGGGACCATCTGCCCGCGGGCTATGAGGCCGTGCGGATCTCCGGGCCGCTGCCGGCCCGGGTCGACGTCCACCTGAGCCTGCGTCGCCGGGACGAGCAGGGCGTTCTCTTGGACGGCCGCTTGTGCGACCTCGAGGGGCGGGAGCGCGTTTCGATCCGCGGCTACTCGTTGCGCCGTCTGCCCGCCTCCGCCGAGGGGTTGGGCTCGGCCGCCGCGGTTCCGGCGGTGCGAACGGTCTTGCCCGCCGAGCTTCGCAACCTCGTCGAGCGCTGGCAGCAGGCGCGTCGTGGCTCGGAAGACCCTCGGCGGTTGTCGCCGGACGAGGGCACCCGCCTGTTGCAGCGGATCCTCGCCGCACCTCCGGCGCCCCACGTGGTGGTGGTCAAGGGAGAGCTCGGGGCGAGCGCCGAGCCGACGCAGGCCGCCGAGGCGACACCGGCTCCGGCGGCGGAGGGCAACCGCTACGCCCGACCCGACCTGGCGGTGCCCTACGAAGCCCCGCGCAACGAGCTCGAGGAGGCCTGCGCCGCAGCCTTCGCCCAGGCGTTGGCCCTCGATCGCGTGGGCATCCACGACAACTTCTTCGAGCTCGGAGGCCACTCGCTGCTGGCCATCCAGCTGGTGTCGAAGCTCGGCGAGGTGCTCGACCTCGAGCTCACCGTCGAGACCCTCTTCGACCACCCGACCATCGCCGAGCTGGTGGCGGCGGTGAGCGAGACGCTGGTCAGCGCCTTCGACGACCACGACGTCGAGGCCGCGCTGGCGGAGCTCGAGGGGCTGTCGGAGGAGCAGGTGGCGGCCTTGATCGCCGATCAGGAAGGCGAGGCGGGGGATGTCCATGGTTGATCAGCAAACACGCGTCGCGGCCCTTTCCCCGGCCAAGCTCAAGCTCCTGGCCCGGCGTCTCGACCAGCAGCGACGGAAGACCGAGCTGCCCCGCATCGTGCCGTCGCCGGCGGAGCGCCACGAGCCCTTTGCCCTCACCGAGGTCCAGGAGGCGTATTGGCTGGGCCGCCAGCGCCTCTTCGACCTGGGGGGCGTCGCGGCCCACGGCTACAACGAGATCGAGGTCGCCGAGCTCGATCTGGAGCGCTTCGAGGCGGCGCTCCGCCGCGTCATCGACCGCCACGACATGTTGCGCATGGTGGTGCGCTCCGATGGCCGGCAGCAGATTCTGCCGGAGGTTTCCGCCTATCGGTTGCGCACCTACGACCTGTCTTCGAGCAGCGAGGCCGCGGCCGATAGCCGGCGGCTCGACCTGCGACGCGAGATGTCGCACCAGGTGCTCGACGCCTCGACCTGGCCGCTGTTCGACATCCGTGCCTGCCGCCTGCCGGACGGCCGGGTACGGCTCCACATCAGCTTCGACATCATGGTCGCCGACCTCACCGGCTACCAGATCCTGATGCGCGACCTGGGTCGCTTCTACGTCGATCCGGGGTGGAACCCGCCGGCCCTCGAGCTCTCCTTTCGCGACTACGTGGTCGCCCACGAGCGGTTGGCCCGCTCGGAGCTCTTCCGCCGTTCGATGGATTACTGGCGGCAGCGGCTCCCCGAGCTGCAAAGCCCACCCGAGCTGCCGCTGGCCAGGGATCCTTCGCGGCTCGAGGCGCCGCGCTTCGAGCGTCGGTTCGCGCTACTCGAGCGCGCCGCCTGGAGCCGGCTCAAGGAGCGCGCCGCCCAGGCGCGGCTGTCCTCCTCGGGGCTCCTCATCGCGGCCTTCGGCGAGATCCTCGGTCGCTGGTCGAAGGAGCCGCGGTTCACCCTGACCCTGACCCTGTTCAACCCGCTGCCGCTCCATCCGCAGGTCTTCGACATCGTCGGCGACTTCACCTCGCTCGCCCTCTTGTCGGTGGACTGTACGAGCGGTGCGACCTTCGCCGCCCGCGCCCGTGCGGTACAGCGGCAGCTGGGGCGGGACCTGGAACACAGCCAGGTGGGGGGGGTGCGGGTGCTTCGCGAGCTCGCCCGTCAGCGCGGCGTGGCCACCGCCGCGATGCCCGTGGTGTTCACCAGCTCGCTGGTCGATCGTGGACCGCGCGACGACGCTGCCACGGCGGCGGAGGGGATCCTCGGGGAGTCGGTGTTCAGCATCTCGCAGACCCCTCAGGTCTGGCTCGACCATCAGGTCTACGAGCAGAACGGCGCATTGCACTACAACTGGGACGCGGTCGAGGAGCTCTTCCCGGAGGGGCTTCTCGACGACATGTTCGAGGCCTACCAGAAGCTCCTGGCACGCCTGGTGGCCGATGAGAGCGCGTGGACCGAGGACCTCGAGGTCGCGCTGCCGGAGGCCCAGGCGCGGCGCCGGCGGCACGCCAACGACACCGCAGCCCCGATCCCCGAAGGCTTGCTGCATCAAGGCTTCGAGCGCAGCCGCTCAGCGCACGGTCCGCGGCCGGCGGTGCTGACGTCGGGTCGCCAGCTCTCCTACGCCGAGCTCGACCAGCGTTCGGCGGCCCTCGCCGCTCGGCTGGCCGAGACCGGCGTCGGCCGCGGCCGCCAGGTGGCCGTGGTGATGGAGAAGGGCTGGCAGCAGGTCGTGGCGGTGCTCGCCGTGCTTCGAGCCGGGGGCACCTATCTGCCCATCGGAGCCGAGCTGCCGGCGGAGCGGCTTCGCCATCTGGTCGAGCGCGGCGCGGCGACGACGGTCCTGGTCCAGGCGGCGCACCATCCAGCTCTCGAAGCGGTGCTGGCACCGACCGGGATTCCCTGTCTGGTGGTCGACGAAGCCGGAGATGCGGGCCCGGAGCTTTCGACCGGCGCGGAGCTCGCCCGAGCCGCGCCGACCGACCTGGCCTACGTCATCTTCACCTCCGGCTCGACCGGTCAGCCCAAGGGGGTGATGATCGATCACCGCGGCGCCCTCAACACGCTGGTCGATCTCAACCGGCGTTTCGCCATCGGTGCCGACGACCGCATCCTCGGGTTGTCGTCGCTGAGCTTCGATCTCTCGGTCTACGACGTCTTCGGGCTCCTGGCGGCCGGTGGCGCTGTGGTGCTGCCCGATCCGGGGACCGAGCGCGACCCGGCGCACTGGGCGGAGCTGATGGAGCGCCATGGCGTCACCGTCTGGAACACCGTGCCGGCGCTGATGGAGATGCTGGTCGAGGACCTCGAGAGCCGCGGCGTGTCCGGCCCCGGCCCCTTGCGCTGGGTGCTGCTCTCCGGCGACTGGCTGCCGGTCACTCTTCCCGATCGCATCCGGGCGCTGTGGCCCGGCGCCCGAGTCGTCAGCCTGGGGGGCGCCACCGAAGCGTCGATCTGGTCGATCCTCTACCCGGTGGCGGAGGTGCCCCGCGAATGGACCAGCATCCCGTATGGCCACGCCATGGTCAACCAGACCTTCGACGTGCTCGATCATCGCCTCGAGCCGCGGCCGGAATGGGTCCCGGGGCACCTTTACATCGGCGGCACGGGGCTGGCTCAGGGCTATTGGCGGGACCCGCAGCAGACCGCCACGTCCTTCGTAGCCCACCCGCGGACGGGCGAGCGCCTCTACCGCACCGGGGATCTGGGGCGCTGGCTGCCGAGCGGCGAGATCGAGTTCCTGGGGCGTGAAGACCACCAGGTCAAGGTCCAGGGACACCGCATCGAGCTGGGCGAGATCGAGGTTCGCCTCGAGCACCACCCCGATGTGCGCGCCGCGGTGGTCGACGCCCTCGGCCGTGCCGGCGGACCGCGCAGCCTGGCGGCTTGGGTGGTGCCTGCACGGCGCAGCGCCGGCGGCGAGCCGGTGGCGAGCGCCCTCGCCGGTGGCTGGCCCGAGACGCCCCGGCGGCCGCGGTTCGCACAGCTCGGCGCCTGGCTCGAGACGCTCGAGGCGAGGGACCTGGGCGACACCTTCCGCAAGCGGCGATACGCCTCCGCCGGCAGCCTCTATCCGGTGCAGGTCTATCTCGAGGTGCCCGACGGTGCCGGCGGTGCCCTCGAAGCGGGCCTCTACTACTACGAGCCGCACCGGCACCGGCTCGTCGGTCTCGGCACCCGGGCCGGGACGCCGGGAGAGTCGAGCCTCTGGCGGCTGCACCTGGTCGGCAACCGAGCGGCCATCGCCCCGGTCTACCCGCGCTGGGCAGACCTCTTCCTCGAGCTCGAGGCCGGGTATTTGCTCGAGCTCCTCGACGTCGAGGCGGCGACCAGAGACCTCGCCCTGCGGCGTACCGAGCCTCTCGACCCCGCCGAGGCGGCGCGGCTGGGCGGCGGGGAGCTCGCTGACCTAGTGCCGCTCCTCAGTCTCGAGGTCTCCGCCCGAGCCGCCGGTGACTCTCCCGACGAGCCGGCCCACGCCATCCGCGGCGACGCGGTTCTCGACCTGCCGCCGCGCCCTGCGGTGCCGCTCCGCGACGCGCTCGAGGTCACGGCCTTCCGTCTGTCCGAGCCGGGTCTGCGCCGTGACCTGGCTGGCGACGCTGGTTTCGCGCTCCCCCGGACCGCCGCCGGCGAGGCGGATGAGGCCGATCGTCGGTTCCGCGCCCGCCGTAGCCATCGCGTCTTCCTCGACTCGCCCCTCGACGGCGCCCTCCTCGCACGCTGTCTCGAGGCGGTGTGGTCCGCGCGCCCGGTGGAGACCGCCGCGGCGCGCTGGTACCTGATCGCATCGCCGGGCAAGGTCGCCGGGCTAGAGGGTGGGGTCTACCGTCTGGGCGCCGGCGGTGAACCGGTCCGGGTGACCGTGGCTGCCGGAGGGCCCGCGGAGCCGCCGCTGCCATCGTCGATCCACGCCGAGGTCAACCGGTCGGCCTTCGAAGACGCCGCGGTCTCCCTCTTCGCCCTGGCGCCGTCACGGGCCGCGGCGCTGGCCATCGGGCGCGTGGGGCAGCTGTTGATGGAGCACTCGGCGCGGCTGGGCGGCATCGGTTGGTGCCCCATCGGCAGTCTCGAGGACGAGGCGCCGGTACGTCGCCGGCTTGGTGTCGGGCCCGACGAGCCATTGCTCCACAGCTTCGTCGGCGGTGCCGTGGCTCTCGAGATGGGGGAGCGGGCCGGCGGCGATCCCGCCCTGGTGATCGCTCTCAAAGAACACCTGGCGGCGGGGCTACCGGCCTACATGGTGCCCGAGACCTTCCTCCTCCTCGACCGGTTGCCGCTGTCCGCCAACGGCAAGGTCGATCGCAAAGCGCTGCCGGCTCCCGGTGCCGTCGGCACGAGCGAAACGCAGGCAGCCGAGCCTCCCACCACCCCCTGGCAGAAGCACCTGGCCGCGCTCTGGTGCGAGTTCCTGGGAGTCGAGACCATCGGCATCCACGACAACTTCTTCGCCCTGGGCGGCGACTCGGTGCGCGCCATTCGCATCCTCGGGAGGCTGCGCCAGGTAGGTGTCGAGCTCTCCGCCCGGCAGCTCTTCGACGCCACCACCCTCGACCGCCTGGCGGCGCTGCTCGAGCACGAGGTCGGCCCCGAGCCGCCGAGGGCTGCCAGCGAGCCGCTGGCCGCGGTCGAGGCCCGCGCCCCACGCCCCGAGCTGGTCGACGCCGAGGAGCTCGACGACCTGGCCCGCGAGCTGTCCGGGACGGCGGATCCCTTTGCCGACGAGGACGACGATGACTTCTGAAACCACCGACCTCGCCCGGCCCGATCCCATCGAGGCGGTGTATCCGCTGACCCCGGTGCAGGAGGGCATGCTCTTCCACACCGTCTCGCAGCCCGGCAGTGGTGTGTACGTCGAGCAGCTCGCCTTCCGGGCCGGGGCGGATTTTTCACCGCAGACCTTCCGCCGCGCCGTCGACGCGGTGATGCGGCGGCACCCGATCCTGCGCACGGGCTTTTCCTGGGAACGCCGCGAGGAGCCTCTACAGGTGGTGCTCGAGGAGTGCCGACTGCCGGTCCAGGAGCGCGACTGGTCGGGGCTTTCGGAGGCCGAGGTCGACGAGCGCTTCGGGGCGCTCCTGGCCAAGGACCGCCAGCGCGGTTTCGACCTGTCCAAGCCGCCGGCGCTGCGCCTGCGCATCTTGGGCCTGGGTGCCTCGGGATACCTCTGTCTGCTGAGCTATCACCACATCCTTCTCGACGCCTGGTCGTTGGCCTTGGTCTTTGGCGAGATCCTCACCCACTACCGCCGCGGTGGGGAGGCGCCGGCCGCCGAGCTGGCGTCGGTCGTCCCCTTCCGCACCTTCGTCGATTGGCTCGGTGATCGGGATCCGGAGGATGAACGCGCCTTCTGGCGGCGGCATCTGCGGGGAATCGACGGGCCGACGCGGCTGCCGCTGGACGGGCAAGGGCCGGAAGGGGCCTCGGGGCACGGCGACCTGCGGGCCAGTCTGAGCGCCGAGACCACCCGGACATTGACCGACCTCGCCAGCAGTCACGGTGTGACGCCGGCGGTCGTCGCCCAGGCCGCCTGGGCGCTGGTGCTCGCAGCCTTCTCGGGCAGCGACGACGTGCTCTTCGGGGCCGCGGTCGCCGGCCGGCCGCCGGAGCTCCCCGGTGCCGAAGCGATGATCGGTCTGTTCATCAACACGGTGCCGGTGCGACTGCGCCTCGACCCTCGGCGCTCGCTGCTCGACTGGCTCGCCCGGTGGCAGCGCGAGCAGGCGGAGCGCTCGGAGGCCGTGCACCTGCCGCTGGTCGAGATTCGGCGGCTGGTGGGGCTGCCTCGCGACGAGCCGCTCTTCGACAGCCTGGTGGTGTTCGAGAACGTGCCCGTGGACCGCCGCCTCGAGCGGGCCGAGGAGGCCGGGTTGAGTCTCCACGGCATCGACTACCGGCCGCAGACCCACTACCCGTTGAGCCTGCTCATCGTTCCGGAACGGCAGCTGACGCTCCGTCTGCTGGTGCGCTTCGAAGTCTACGAGCCCGAGGCGGCCCGGCGTCTCCTCGACTCCATGGTCGAAGTCCTCGAGCGCATGGCCGCCCGGCCCCGGGCTCGGTTGGGATCGCTCATCGAGGGGCTGGGGATCGATCGCCGCTCTCTCGAGGCGCGGTTGTCCGAGCTGCCGGGCGTCCGCCGCGGCGACCTCCACCCGCCGGCCTGGGGTGAGAGCCGCTGGAGCCTCCAGATCGAGCTCGAAGCACCGCTGGCCGAGGGCTCCGAGCTCGAGGCTCTACCCCTCCGGATCGAGGCTGCGTTGCCCCGCGAGCTTGCCGGGAGGGTCGAGACGCTGTGGATCACCCGCGGCGCGTCGGCCGCCGCCCGAGACCTACCCGTGATCCGTTCCCGCAGCGATTCGTCGGCGCGGAGTGCGCGAGCCTCGGCGGGCACCCTCGAGCTCCCCGTCGACCGCCTCGCTGACCGGTTCTGCGGCCGGTTCTCCGACCGGACTGCCGACGGCTCCTCGGAGATCGCTGGAGAACCGGCGTCGGTCTTGGCGCAGGTGGAGATGACGCTGCCGGCAGCGTGGGTACGCGGGGCCGAGGCTCGGGCCGAGGAGGGGGAGGCGAGTCTCGAGATGCTCCTCGCCGCGGTCCTGGCGGTGCTGCTCGGCCGCCTGACCGGTAGCCGGCAACCGGCCTTCCTCATCGAGGAGAGCCGGGCGCCGGCACCCTCGGGGCCTTGGGCTCCGCGCCACCTCACCCTGGCGCCGAGCGTCGACGGCGGCCTGGATGCCCTGGAGCTCCTCCGCGAGGTGCGCCACCAATGGCTCGCTGCCCGGGTCGGAGCTGATGACGCTCCGTCCGAGCGGGCGCGGCCGGGATTCGTCTTGAGCTTCACCGGGAGGAGCGCTGCGGCTCCGCCGGTGGGTCTCGTCGACCTGGTCTTCGAGCGCCGCGGACCCGGCGGGCTCGTCCATGGCCGCTGGTGCTACGACCCGGAGCGTCACGACGCCACGACGTTGCAGAGATGGAGCGCCGCCTACCAGCGGCTGCTGGCGGCCATGAGCGCCCCGCAGCCCGCTCCCCTCGCCGCATGGCCCTGGTTGGGGCCGGCCGAGCGTCACCAGCTGACCCGCGAGTGGAACGACACGCTGGTGGCGGGAGCGGGTGACGACCTGCCCCACCGCGCCTTCGAGAGGCATGCCGCCAGCCATCCCGATGACCGCGCCGTGGTCGTCGGCGAGGGTTCGTTGAGCTATGGCGAGCTCGATCGCTGGGCCAACCGGCTGGCTCACCGGCTCCAGCGTCTCGGGGTCGGCCCAGATGTCTCCGTGGGCATCTGTCTCGATCCCTGCGGCGCCATGGTGGCGGCCTTCCTGGCGGTGCTCAAGGCGGGCGGCACCCACGTGCCCCTCGACCCCGCCTACCCCTCGGAACGCCTCGACTACATGGTCGCGGACGCGGGGATCGCGGTGCTGATGGTCACCCCCGAATCGCGCGGCCGCCTCACGCTGGCCGGCGCGGTGCCGGTGCTCGACCTGGGGCATGGTCCCGAGGACGCTCCCGCCGAGCCCGACTTCGCACCGGTCAACATCGCGGTGCCGGGGAACCTGGGATACGTGATCTACACCTCGGGCAGCACCGGCAGACCCAAGGGCGTTGCGCTGTCCTACGCGGTGATGACCAACCTGACTCGCTGGCAACTCGGTCTGACGCCCTTGGCGCCCGGTGGGCGGACGCTCCAGTTCACGTCGTTCAGCTTCGATGTCGCCGTCCTCGAGCTGCTCGCTCCGTTGTCGTCCGCGGGCGTGCTCGTGTTGTTCGAGGACGGGCAGCGCCGTGACCTGGCCGCCATCGCCCGCCTGCTGGTGCGCCAGCGCATCGAGCGCCTGATCCTGCCTTTTACCGCTCTCGAGCACCTGGCGGAGCACCTCCAAGGGGTTCCGGTCGACGATGTCTCCCTGCGCTGGTTGGTGTCCACCGGCGAGGCGCTGCAGATCACACCGGCGGTGGCGGATCTCCTCCGCCGACTGCCGGGTACCGTCCTGTTCAACGGCTACGGCCCTTCGGAAACCCACTTCGTCACCGATTACCGCCTCCCCGAGAGCGATCCCGGGGGTTGGCCGCCGATGCCTCCCATCGGCCGGCCGATCCCCAACGGTCGGATCTACATCGTCGATCCGGCCGGCGAAGCGCTGCCGGTGGGCGTCGCCGGCGAGATGTGGCTCGGCGGTCTGCCGGTGGCCCGTTGTTACCTGCGTCGCCCGCGGGCCACCGCGGAGAAGTTCCTGCCCGACCCTTGGGGCGAGGCCGGTGGGCGGCTGTATCGCAGCGGCGATCTGGCTCGCTTCCTGCCGGACGGCAACATCGAGTTCTTGGGGCGCATCGATCACCAGGTCAAGGTGCGCGGCTTCCGGGTCGAGCTGGGCGAGATCGAGATCGCGTT
>JAGQSE010000093.1:11695-12219 GCA_020439725.1 Acidobacteriota bacterium | reverse complement strand
TTCTGCCCGCTCGAGGCCGGGGAAGACCCAGCGGATGCCCTCGGTGTCGTGGCGGGCTTGCCCGGCGCCGGCGAAGAGGTCGCCGAGGCCTGGTTCGGTCGGAGCGCGGCGGGCGAGGAGATCGAGGAGGCTGTGGCACTGCTCCGCCGCGGCGGGCCTGGGAGAGCCGGACCAGTTGCCGGCCAGCACCAGCCGGCGCTTGGCGCGGGTCATGGCGACGTAGAGCAGACGGACGCGCTCGGCCGCCGCCACCTCGGCCTCCTCGGCCTCGAGGCGATCGAAGTCGAGGGTCGGCGCCCCGAAAAGCCGATAGGCCACCCGGCCGCCGCGCCGCTCGAGCCGCGGTCGGTCGAGATCGTGGCCGCCCGGCGGGCGCTTGTGCAGCTGGAGCAGGTAGACGTGCTCGAAGTCGAGACCCTTGGCGCCGTGGATGGTGAGCACCTGCACCGCGTCGTCGTCGGCGTCTCGGGGGCGCGCTTCCTCGGCGTCCTCGGCCTCGGCGACGCTGCGGCGAAGCATCCGCA
>JAGQSE010000093.1:0-11537 GCA_020439725.1 Acidobacteriota bacterium | reverse complement strand
CGGAAGCTGGCGCGGAGCTCGGCGAGGCGGTGGAGCGCGGCGAGGAGCGCACGGGGCCAGCCGGCGAGCCGCTCGAGACCCGGCACCCCCGCCGGCAGCGTGGCCGCGGCGGCATCGACCACCCTCTCGAGCTCCTCGAGCCGCAGCTCGGCGACCAGGCGCGGGAAGCCCCGCGACCACAGCGGGATGAGCGCCGCATCGGGGACCCCCACCATCGGCGAGCGGAGCACGGTCAGGAGCGCCACCGGGTCGCCGGGATCGATGACGACCCGCACCAGGGCGGCGGCCTCGATGATCTCGCGCCGGCGGTAGTAGTGGCGGTCGCGGCCGACGGCGAAGGGGATGCCGGCACGACGCAGGGCCTCGAGATAGTCGTCGAGGTCGCCGGTGCCGCGGAGCAGGAGCCCTACCGAGCTCCACGCGACGTCGTGCTGGCGGCGCAGGCGCAGGAGGTCGCGGGCCAGCGCCTCGGCTTCGAGGACCACCGAATCGGCGGCGCGGGTGGTGGCCCCGCCCGGAGCGCCCGCAGCCTGGTCCTCGGCGCGCCAGGTGACCCAGTGCTCGACGGTGGCCCAGGGGTCTTCGGCGAATCCCGGATCCTCGGCGCGGGCGGCGCAGGCGACGAGGGGCTGGAAGGCGGGCTGCAGCCCCTTCTGCTCGACCATCACCGGTGCCACCGAGCGCGCCACCTCGTCGAGGATCGCGGGTACCGAACGGAAGTTCTCGGCAAGGATCTCGACCCGGCCGTTGGCGTCCCGCACCCTGTCGAGGAACGCGTCGTAGGCGGCCAGATCGGCGCTTCGCCAGCCGTAGATGCTCTGTTTGGGGTCGCCGACCAGGAAGAGCGCCGGTCGCAGGTCGTCGGTACCCTCGAGGGCCAGGAGCCCGAGCAGCTCGGTCTGGAGATCGTCGGTGTCCTGGAACTCGTCGACCAGGAGCTGATCGATCCCGCGCTGGATGCGGCGGCGCACCCCGGGGCGGCGGGCCAGGAGGTCGCGGGCCTCGAGCAGGAGGTCGGGGAAGGTCATCACGCCGCGGGTGCGCAGCTGGTGCCGGACCTCGGCGAGGAGCGGCACCAGCACCCGGCGCGCGTCGGCCAGCCGGCGGGGTGCCAAGCTCAGGAGATGGCGAAGCAGCGGTGCGAGCCCCGTCGCCGCCTGGACCAGGCCTCCTGGATCGTCCAACAGCTTTGCTTCGCTGGGATTGACCGAGCCCTTGGCCCAGTCGCGGAGCCGCTCGAAGGCGGCTTCGTTCCAGCTCGTGCTCACCGTTTGGCACAGCCTCTCGAGATCCTCGACGGGCGAGATGCGCGCATCGGCGGCGGCCAACACGCGGCTCGTGGTCTCAAGGGCAGCGACCGCGGCGAGGGTCTTGGTGCTGCGTTTGCCGATGGCGGCCAGCGGTGCGGCGGTGCGGGCGGCGGGCTCGAGGGCGGCTTCGACGCGCTTCTGGAGCTCCGCCACCCGGTCGGCCGAGAGCGGATCCTCGTCGAAGTCCTCGGGCCGAGCGCCCTGGGAGACGAGGGTGGTGAGCGTGGTCGCCAGGGCCTCGGGACCGTAGCCTTCGGCGGCCAGGGCGAGAAACGCCGGGTCCCCAGGCTCGCCGTAGCCCGCGGCGAGATGCGCGGTGATCACCTCGCGGGCCGCCTGCTCCGCCAGCCGGCCGTCGGCGTCGACCTGGATCTCCGGGTGGAGACCCGCGTCGAGGGGGTGATCCGCCAGGAGGCCACGGCAAAAGGCGTGGATGGTCCGGACGACGAGACGATCGAGGGTGCCGGCGAGGGCGCGGGCCCGGCGGGTCCGCTCGTCCGCCTCGGGTAGCAGCTCCGCGGCCAGCCAGACCGGTGTCGAGCCACCGGCGACCACCGCCAGCTCGAGCCCGACGCGACCCGCCATCTCGGCGGCGGCGGCCTCCGTGAAGGTGATGGCGACGACCCGCTGGAGCGTCGCCGCTGCGACCTGCTCGGGGCTTGGCGGATCGTTGCCGCGGCTGGCGGCGCGCTCGGCGAGGAGTGCGCGGTTCTTCTCCCAGCCGGGGCCGAGGCACCAGGCGAGGATGCGGGCGACGAGGGTCGTGGTCTTGCCCGTGCCGGCACCGGCTTCGAGCACCAGCGGCCGCTCGAACTCGCTCTGCGCCAGTCGGCGCGCGGCCCGGTCGCTCTCGAGAGCCGCCGCCAGCACCGCGTCGTCCGAGGGAGCTCCGGGGCTCATGGGTCGCCCTCGGGCGCGCCGCCGCGCCGGCTCGCCAGCCACCAGCCGGTGAGGAGGGCCTCGGCCGCCGGGTCCTGGAGGGCTCCCGCAGCGCGCTCGGTGGCCCAGGTCTCGACTCCCTCGACCAGCCGCCGACGGGCTCCCGAGTCGCCGCGGACACAGGCCTCCGCCACCGGGCACCAGCGGCACCGCGCCGGTTCGTCGAGGCTGTCGGGGTCCACCAGACGGGGGAAGAAGGCGCCGTGGTCCCAGACCTCGAGGACGCCGGCGGTGGCGCTCTCGAAGGGTTCGCGGAGCGCTCCGCCACCACCCTCGACGCCGGCGAAACGGCGGTCGGCCTCGAGCTCGGGGCGGAGGAAGAGATAGCCGCCGCTGCCCCGTCCCGGCTCGAGGGCGAGCGCGTAGGCCACCGCCTGAAGCCGCTCGCCCCGTGCCACGGCCTTGGCCAGGTGGCGCTCGCGGGTCGCTGCCTGCTTGCCGTCGCTGACCGGTTTGCCGGTCTTGAAGTCGAGGAGCTGGGGTCCGCCGGCGCCGGTGGCGACGAGGTCGGCACGAAAGTGGAGGCGGCGGTTCGACGGCGGGCCCAGGGCCAACGACCCGACGACCTCGGCGCCGAGGACCGGCAGGCCGTCCTCCCCGGTCCCGGCGGTCTTCCACAGCGCCTCGCGGGCGGCGTCGAGGTAGGGCCGAGCCCGCGCCGCCAGGGGGCGGGCGAGCCCCGGCAGGCCGATCCCCTCGTCGGCGAGGAGGCGCTTCGCTTCGGTCTCGAGGAGCGTCTCGAGCCGGCTGTCCTCGGGCCAGGGCACGAGGGTCGGTGTCCGGACGAGCACCGCGTCGAGCGCCGAGCGGCGGGTTCTGGGACCGGGCCCAGTCCCGGCCGCTACGGGCTGGGCCAGCGTCTCGAGCACGGCATGGACCAGCTGGCCGACCAGGAGGTTGCCGAGGTCCGGTAGCGCGGCCAGGGGATCCGGCACCGGCTCGACGCGCAGCAGGCGCTGGACGAAGGCCTGCCAGGGGCACGCGGCGACGTGCTCGAGGTGCGTCACCCACAGCTCGCGGCGGCGAGGGTCGGCGCCTGCCGCCGGCGTGCCGGCGAGGTCGCCGACGAAACCGAAGAAAGGCCCCGGCGGAGGCGTCGGGAAGCCCGGCTCGATCTCCCCGAGGGCCGCGAGGAGGGCGGCGCCACGCTCCGGCCCGACCCCCTCGACCCGTGGCAGCAGGCGCTCGAACCGGCTCCGGTCGCCAAAGAGCCCGGCGAGAACGGCGTGCTCGCCAGGGGGCCGCAGCCCTGCTTCGCCGGTCGTCGGCGGCGCGTAGCGCGGCGCGGCGCGGTCGGGGGCCGGGAGCGGATCCGGGCCCCAGCGCAGCCGGGCGAGGAGCGGTGACGGCGCCCGGGCGGCGCCCTCGTCGTCCTGGCTCTGCCAAGACAGCGTGACGTGGGGGCTGGCGGAGAGCAGCTGGGCGAAGAGAAGTCGTTCCTCGTCGTGGCCGCGGGTCTTGAGCGGCGTATCCGGGAGCACCCGCTGGAGGACACGACGCAGGTCGTCGGCGAGGAGCGGGTCCTCGCGCACCACCCGCGGGAAGAGGTCGCGGTTCAGCCCCAGTAGAAAGAGGTGATCGAAGGTCAGCCCGCGAGCCTCGGTGACGCCGAGGACGCGGACGCCGCCACCGGCTCCCGGAAGCGGCCGGCGACCGACCTGGTCGAGGGCTGCCTCGGCGAGCAGGGTGATCTCGCCGCGTTCGAGGGACAAGGCGCCGGGGACGTCGCGACGAAGCGCCTCGAGACCTCGCTGGACGGTGGTCGCGGGCGAGCCGTCGTCCCGCTCCGAGGGCACCGCCCATCCCAGGTCTCGGCGCAAGAGCCGCCGTAGCTCGTCGAACCAGTGCTCCGCCGGCGCGGTCTCGGGGAGCGCCGCCAGCCGGTCGAGGAGGCCCCGCGCTGCGGCGACGGCGGCGAGCAGCACGTCGCCGTCGAGCCAGCGGCGACGGGCCCGGACACCCCCGGTGGCCGGCTCCTCCTCTCCCGGCTCCGCTGCCGCCGGTTCGTCGTCCTCGCCCGAAATCTCCTGGAAGAGCGGCAGGGGCAACCCCCTGGGGCCGCCGTGGAGTTCGCGGAGGAGCGGCTCTGCGGCGAGCTCGGCGGCCTGGGAAAGGCGCCCGGCTCCCTGGGCGTGGAAGGCCAGACGGAGCTCGAAGAGCACCGTGTCTTCGTCACGCCCCGTCGGCCCGGATGCGAAGAGCGAGGGGGAACACAGGTCGAGCCAGCGATCCACGGGCAGGTCGCCACCGCGGCGGAGCAGGTCGACGAGGCCGCGAGCCAGCCGCCCGGCGGGGTCCGGTGCGGTCTTGAGCGTCGGGGCATGAAAGGGGATGCCACGGCTGGCGAGGAGCTGGGGAAGGTGAAGCCGGTATCCGGTGAGGTCGCGGACGACCAGGGCGATCCCTTCGGGCCGGGCGCCGCGGTCGAGGAGCTCGCGCACCCGCCGTACGGTCTCGAGCACCTCGGCCTCGCCGCCGGGAGCTTCGAAGCACTCGATCCGTGCGGCGTCGAGGCCGGACTCGCCCGCCTCGACGGCACCGGCGGTGAGCTCGAGCCGCCGGCGCAGGCGCTCGGTGAAGCCTTCCTCGTGGGCGCCGGGTAGGCCACCGGGGTCGGGTGGCCGATCGAGGTAGAGGCGGCTGCCGGAGCGCTCGAGGAGTCGGGCGAGGAGGTCGCTGGCGACCCCCGTGGCGTCGGCGAAGCCGGCGACGAGGACCGCTCGGGCGGGAAGGGCGGCCTCGGGGTCGGCGCTCAGGACCTCGGCGGCGGTGGCCAGGAGCTGGGCGGTCCGTCCCACCGCGAGGAGGTGCTGGGCTCGTGCCACCCGGCCGGCGGTGCGGACGAGGGCCCGCGCCCGCTCGACGGCGGCCGATCCGGCGAGGGCTGGGCCGTCGGTGGCGAGGGCTTCGTCCGCGGCCTCGGCGAGCTCCAAGACCGGATCCCCCTGCGGCGAGAGCGGCACCAGACCCGCATCGAGGAGGTCGCGCACCGTCGCGCTCACCGCAGCGTACCCGTCGACCAGGCCGTCGAGCCCTTGGCGGAGGGCCGGCTCCTCGCGCGCCATGCGGCGGACCAGGACGTCGAAGAGAGTGCCGCCGTGGACGGGGCCGACAGAGCCCGCCCGCTCGAGGACCCCGAGGGCGAGGGCGCGGAGAGTGAGCACCGCGACACCGGCCGCGGCTCGCCCGCGCCGGCGGACTAGCTCTGCGGCGAGGTGGTCGCGGAGCGAGCGCGAGGGGACGATCACCAGCACCGGGCGAGCGAGGGCGGACAGGTCGCGGTCAGACGCCTCGCCGAGCAGCGTTTCGAGATCGGCGAAGAGCTCCCGTTCGGCGGCGCGGGCGCCGCTCACCAGGACGACGGTGCCCGGGGGCGGCATACCGGTGGTCGGGGCGTCGCTCACCACCGGCGGGCCTTCAATCCCCCAGGCAGGTGCCCAGGTCGCGGGCGGTCTGTAGCAGGTCCGAGTCGAGGGGCACGGTGCGGACACGGCGCGTCGCCTCGTCGAGGGAGACGGCACGGATGCCACCGGCGGAGAGCGCCACCATCTTGCCGAACTCGCCGGCCTCCGCCAGCCGTACCGCCGCGGCACCGAAGCGTAGCGACAGCAGGCGGTCGCGGGCCGTCGGCTGACCGCCGCGCTGCAGGTGGCCGAGGACCAGGTGCCGGGTCTCCTTGCCGGTGCGCCGGCGGATCTCCTCGGCGACCTTCTCGGCCATGCCGCCGAGACGCTTCTGGCCATGACCGTAGGTCTGGAAGACGTGCTCGCCACCCTCGGGCACCGCGCCCTCGGCGACGACGACGATCGAGAAGTGCTGGCCGTTGGCCTCCCGCCGGCGGATCTTGTCGCACACCGACTCGAGGTCGAAGGGGATCTCGGGGATGAGCACCACGTCGGCGGTGCCGGCGACCCCGGCGTGGAGCGCGATCCAGCCGGCGTAGCGCCCCATCAGCTCGACCACCATCACCCGCTCGTGGCTCTGGGCGGTGGGGTGGAGCTTGTCGATGGCGTCGGTGGCGGTGGCCACCGCGGTATCGAAACCGAAGGTCGCCTCGGTCGCCTCGAGGTCGTTGTCGATGGTCTTGGGGACGCCGATCACCGGCAGACCGAACTCGCGGTAGAAACGGTTGGCGATGGTCAGGCTGCCGTCGCCGCCGATGGCGACCAGGGCGTCGAGACCGTGACGGTGAAAGCTCTCGGCCACCTGCGGCCCACGGTCGACGGGGCGGCCCTCGTCGTCGGGCAGCTCGAAGGGATTCCCGCGGTTGCTGGTGCCGAGGATGGTGCCGCCGAGATGCGTGATGCCGCGCACCGTGCTCTCGTCCAACGCGATGAGGCCGTCTTCGGCCTCGTCGAGCAGGCCCAGGTAACCCTTGCGGATCCCCACCACCTGCCAGCCGCGCCGCAGCCCCGAGAGCACCACCGCGCGGATGACGGCGTTGAGGCCGGGGGCGTCACCGCCCCCGGTGTTGACGGCGATGCGCCGGATCGTCGGCTTCACGTCAACCCCGCTCGAGGAGATAGGCGAAGCCCATGCCGCCGCCGATACACATGGTGACAATGCCGCGCTTGGCGTCGCGGTGCTCGAGCTCGGCGAGGAGCTTGCAGGTCAAGATCGCGCCGGTGGCGCCGAGCGGGTGCCCGGTGGCGATGGCGCCACCGTTGACGTTGACCTGGTCGTCGCCGAGACCGAGCTCGCGGACGCAGTAGATGGCCTGCGAGGCGAAGGCCTCATTGAGCTCCACCAGGTCGATGTCACCGATCTTAAGGCCGGTCTTGGCGAGCAGCTTGGGCACCGCGGCGGCGGGGCCGATGCCCATGACCTCCGGCGGCACTCCGGCGGCGGCCCAGTGGCGGACTGTCGCCCGGGGCTCGAGACCGAGCTCCTTCGCCTTGTCCGAGGACATGACCACCACGAAGGCGGCGCCGTCGCTCATCTGCGAAGCGTTGCCCGCGGTCACCGTGCCCTTGGGGTCGAAGGCAGGCCGCAGCTTGGCCAGCGCCTCGAGGGAGGTGTCGGCGCGCGGTCCCTCGTCGTGCTCGAAGGTCCGGGTCTGCCAGCCGTCGTCGCCGAGCACCCGGACCTCGAGGGGCACGATCTGCTCACGGAAGCGGTCTGCCTGCTCGGCCGCCGCGGCCCGCTGGTGCGAGCGCAGGGCGAAGGCGTCCTGCTCCTCGCGGCTGACGCCAAAGTCGCGGGCGACGCGCTCGGCGGTGGCGCCCATGGCGTCGTAGGCCGCGGGC
Organism: Acidobacteriota bacterium; assembly: GCA_020439725.1. Lineage (GTDB taxonomy): Bacteria > Acidobacteriota > Thermoanaerobaculia > Multivoradales > JAHZIX01 > JAGQSE01. The sequence continues at coordinate 4,042 of JAGQSE010000093.1, read as the reverse complement.
ATGGCCGCGAGCAACCCCGGCTCGGCCACCGGCTTGTAGCCGCTCATGGGGACCATCGACATCGACTCGGCACCGCCGGCGATGACGATGTCGGCGTTGCCCGAGCGCACCACGTCCGCCGCCCAGGCGATGGTCTGCGACCCCGACGAGCAGAAGCGGTTGTTGGTGGTGGCGGGGACCTCCACCGGGAACCCGGCCTTGAGCGTGATCAGGCGGGCCATGTTGAGCCCCTGCTCACCCTCGGGCATGGCGCAGCCGACCATCACGTCGTCGACCATGTGGGGCTCGAGCCCCGGGGTGCGCTGGACCAGCGCGGAGAGCACGCCGGCGGCGAACTCGATGGGCTGGGTGTCTTTGAGACTGCCCTTCTTCGCCTTACCGACGGCGGAACGGGCATAGGAAACGATAACGGCCTCTCGCATTGTGCGACTCCTTCGTGGACTTCCTCTGGGCTTCAGGTCGGTGACTCGTCCTCGGGTCCCTGGTCGGCGTTCCTAGTTACGGAGCGGCTTTCCCGTCTTGAGCATGTGCTCGATGCGCTCCTGGGTCTTCGGCTCGCCGCACAGCGAGAGGAAGGCCTCGCGTTCGAGGTCGAGGATGGCCTGGGCCGACACCGGCCGGTCGATGGTGGTGTCGCCGCCGGTGAGGATGCGCGCCACGTGACCCGCCACCACCTGATCGTGGTCGGAGATCCAGTGGGTGATGTTGAGGTTGTGCAGGGTCATGCGCAGCGCCGCCGCGCCCTTCTCGCCGGGTAGCTGGAAGCTCTTGGCCAGCGGCGGCCGGTAGCCCAGGTCCGCCAGCGTCAGGGCGAGGCGCTTGGCGCTCCACAGCTGCCGGTCCCGGTTCATCTCGACGAAGTCGGCGGCGGTCAGGAAGCCCAGGTCGCGGGCCTCCGCCGCCGAGGTCGAGACCTTGGCCATGGCGATGGTCTGGAAGGCGCGCTTGACGAAGTCCTGGTTGTCGGTCACCGGCTCGTCGAGGCCGGCGAGGAGGCGTTCGAGGAGGAAGAGCGTGCCGCCGCCGGCGGGCACCAGCCCGACCCCGACCTCCACCAGACCCATGTAGGTCTCGGCGTGGGCCACCATCCGGTCGCCGCCCATGGAGAGCTCGGCGCCGCCGCCCAGGGCGTAGCCGAAGGGTGCCGTCACCACCGGGATCGAGGCCGCGCGAAGCGAAGTCGTGGCGTGCTGGAAGGAGCGCACCATGGCCTCGATGGCGTCCCAGTTCTTGGCGGCGGCGAGCTGCATCACCCCCATCAGGTTGGCGCCGGCGGAGAAGTTCTCGCCCTGGTGATGGACGACGAGGGCGTCGAACTCGGTCTCGGCGCGCTCGAGGGCTTCGAGGATCCCCTCGATCATCGTGTCGTCGAGAGGGTTCATGGCCGGCTGGCTGGCCGAGGTGAGCTCGAGGCAGGCGGCGCCGTCGCCGAGATCGATGAGTCGTGCGCCGGAGTTCTTCCACACCACCCCGTCGCCGGTGGCGAGCTCATCGAGGACCAGGAAGCTCTCGGGCCGCGGTACCGGTTCGTAGGCGCCGGCGGTGGGGTTCCAGACCTCGGGGCCGTCCTCGCCCTGGCGGTAGAAGCTCTCGGCACCGCCGGCTAGCATGGTCTCGACCCACTCGGCGGGCTCGATGCCGTCGGCCTTCATCCGCTCGACCGTTTCGGCGACCCCCAGGGCGTCCCAGGTCTCGAAGGGGCCCAGCTCCCAGTTGTAGCCCCAGCGCATGGCGCGGTCGATGTCGACCAGCGTGTCGCTGATCTCCCCGACGCGGCGCGAGGCGTAGACCAGCGTGTCGCGAAGCAAGCGCCAGGCGAAGCGGCCGCCGCGGTCGTCGGCGGCCGCCAGGGTACGGATGCGCTCTCCCGCATCCTGGATCTTGCGCACCGTCTTGAGCGAGGGGATGTCGGGTCGCGTCTCGGGCCGATATTGGCCGGTCTTCCAGTCCAGCACCAGCAGGTTCTTGGCACCGCCGGGGCCGCGCTCCATGCGGAAGAACCCGGCGCCGGTCTTGCGCCCCAGGGCCCCCGCTTCGACCATCTTTTGCACGAACTCGGGGGCCGTGTAGTAGGGCTGGCCTTCGTCCCCCGGGCAACCCTCGCGGCTGGTCCTGAAGGTGTGGAGCAGGGTGTCGAGACCGACCAGGTCCGAGGTACCAAAGGTAGCGCTCTTGGGCCGCCCCAGCGCCGGACCGGTGATCGCGTCGACCTCGTCGATCTGGTAGTCCATCTCGGTCATCGCCCCGAGGGTCGCAGCGATGCCGTAGACGCCCAGGCGGTTGGCGACGAAGTTGGGCGTGTCCTTGGCGTAGACGATGCCCTTGCCGAGGCGGAACTGGCCGAACTCGGCGATCTCGTGGACGATTTCGGGGAGAGTGTCGGGGCCCGGCACCAGCTCGAGGAGGCGCATGTAGCGCACCGGGTTGAAGAAGTGGGTGATCAGGAAGTGTTGGCGGAAGGGCAGCGAACGCCCCTCGATCATCGCCGCCAGCGACAGCCCGGAGGTGTTCGACGAGACGATGGTGCCCTCGCTCCAGATCTTTTCGAGCCGGGCGAAGACCTGCTGCTTGATGTCGAGGCGCTCGACCACGGCCTCGACGATCCAGTCGCACTCGGCGAGCTGGTCCCAGTCGTCCTCGAAATTGCCGAGGGTGACGAGCTTCTGGTGGGCGCCATTGAAGAAGGACGCCGGCCGTGCCTTGGTGGCGGCCTCGAAGCCCTTCTGGACGATGCGGTTGCGAAACGCCGGCGAGTCCTCGGTGAGACCCCGCTTGCGGTCCTCGTCGCTCAGCTGCGGCGGCACGATGTCGAGCAACAACACCGGGTACCCGGCGTTGGCCAGGTGGGCCGCGATCCCGGACCCCATGACCCCGGAGCCCAGCACCGCCACCTTGCGTATCTGTGAAGCCATGAACGACCTCCTAGCCGTGGATGCGATCGTGGAAGGCCCCCGGCCCAGGAAACGGCGGCCGGCGGCACGTGCGGTAGTTGCGTGCGCCCTCGACGGCCCGAAAGCCGCGAGGGACGGGTTCATCTTACCGGGAATCGGGGAGGTGGGTGCGGTGGTTCGGGTGGCTCGGGCTGTTGCGACCGGGTAAACATCACGACCCGCTACCGGATGGATTCCTGCCTTCGCAGGGACGGCGGCAGGTGGTGCGAGGATGGCTGAGAGACGGGGAAGGTCAATCCTTCGGCCCCAGGCTTGCCCGACCCTGACAACCCCGGGCGGCGGGCACGCGTACAACCACCATGACCATGCAGAACCTGAGGATCTTCCTGGCGATCGCTGTCATCTTCTCGGTTTCCTCGCCCGCCGGGGCCGGGGCCGGGGCCCTCGACGACCTTTGGGCCGCGAAGAGCGAACGACAGCAGAAACGGGCGGTGGACGCGGTGTTGGCGTCGGGGATGTCGGTGGATGAGATTCTGGTGGGGCTCCGCGCCGGGCCCGCGTACTCGGCGAAGGTGCCGCGCGGGCGGCGGGTCGAGTGGCAGGTCAACCGGGACTCGGAGCGGCACCCGTTCCTGCTCGTCGTACCGTCGTCCTACGACCCGGCGAAGCGCTATCCGCTGCGGGTGGTGCTTCACGGCGGGGTCAACCGGCCGCTGGGGCCGCCCAACGGATCGTGGGGACCGGATCCGGGGTCGCCGGAGGAGCCCGACGCGCTCCGGGTCTATCCGGCGGGCTGGTACGAGTCGTTGTGGTGGCAGCACAGCCAGGTCGAGGCCGTCGAGGGCATCGTCGAAGCGGTCCAGCGGACCTACAACGTCGACGAGAACCGCGTGACGCTGTCCGGGGTCTCGGACGGCGGCACCGGTGTCTGGTACTTCGCGATGGCGGATCCGACACCCTTCGCGGCGTTCCTGTCCTTTATCGGTCATCCGGGGCTGCTCTCGAACCCGCGTGCCGGCGTCGACGGTGACGTCCATCCCTTCAACCTGGGCAACCGGCCGATCTATGCGGTCAACGGTGGGAAGGACCCGCTCTACCCGGTCGACTCGGTGCGACCGCTCCTCGAGCTCTTCGAGCGCGGCGGTCTCGAC
>JAGQSE010000092.1 GCA_020439725.1 Acidobacteriota bacterium | reverse complement strand
GGCCATGTCGGCGACGTTGAAGATCGGCCACTGCATAAAGCCGAGATCGAAGGGGCCGATGAAGTCGACGACGCCGTGGTCCCAGCGCAGGCGATCGACCAGGTTCCCCAACGCGCCGGCGGCGATCATCGGGATCGCAACCATCCGGAACGGGCGGGCGAAGCTGGTACGCCGGTAAAGGTGGATCAGCAACCAGAGCGCGCCGACGGTGGCGATGGAGAAGACCCAGCGCGACACCGAGCCCTGGCCGACCCCCCACAGACCGCCGGTGTTGAAGTGCAGCGTCAGCGGCAGCCAGCCGAAGAGATAGCGGGTCGGACCGTGGGGATGGAGGTCGTGGAGGGCCCAGGACTTGGTCGCCAGGTCGAGCCCCAGGACGGTCCCGAGGACCGCGGCGAAGATCCACCACTTGTATCGCTCCGAGCGTCCCATCAGGCGACCCCCGTTCATGCTACCCCCCATCAGGCGACCCACAAGGGGACGAAGTCGAAGCGGTCGACGTCGACCAGCCCCTGGTCGGTCAGCTTGAGCGTCGGGATCACCTCGAGGGCGAGGAAGCTGAGCGCCATGAAGGGATCGTGGAGCGTCGAACCCAGCTCCTTGGCAGCGCCGAGGGCGGCGTCGAGCTGAGCGCGAACGGCCTCGATGGGCTCGGTGCTCATCAGCCCGCCGACGGGCAGCGGTACCTCCGCCAGGACTTCCTCGCCCAGCGCGACCACGAGGCCGCCACCGAGGGCGCCGGAGCGGCGGGCGGCGGTCCACATCGACAGGTCGTCCACCCCGGTCACGACCAGGTTGTGGTGATCGTGGGCCACCGACGACGCGAGGGCGCCGCGTTTCAACCCGATGCCGCGGACGAAGCCCTTGCCGACGGCGCCGGAGGCCATGTGACGCTCGATCACCACCATCTTGAGCAGGTCGCGGTCGGGATCCGCCACCGCCTTGCCGTCGACCACTTTGACCTCCGCCTCGAGGCGCTCGGTGACCAGCTGGTCGGGGATCACGCCGATGACCCGGGCGGTGTGGCCCTCGGCGGGGATCGACAGGTCGAGGTTCCGCCAGTCGACGTTCATCGAGCCGCGCAGCGAACGCACCGGCGTCTCGCGGCGCGGCACCACCATGGCGCCGTCGCGGGCCACCAGGCGCCCACCCCGCCACACCAGGTGCGGGCGCGGCGCCTCGAGGTCGTGGAAGGCGATGAGATCGGCGCGCTTGCCGGGGCAGATGGAGCCGCGGTCGTGGAGGCGGAAGTAGTTGGCGGTGTTGCAGGTGGCCATGCGCAGGGCGATCATCGGGTCGATGCCCTCGGCGATGGCGGTGCGCACCATGAAGTCGATGTGCCCCTCGTCGAGCAGGTCCGCCGGTTGCCGGTCGTCGGTACAAAAGCAGATGCGGTGGTGGTTGAGCTCGTTGACCAGCGGCAGCAGGGTCTTGAGGTTGTGGGCGTTGGTGGCCTCGCGGATGAAGATGGCCATTCCCAGGCGAAGCTTCTCGCGGGCTTCCTCCACCGTCGTGCACTCGTGGTCCGAGTGGATGCCGGCGGCGGCGTAGGCCTGGAGCTCCTTGCCGGTGAGCCCCGGGCAATGGCCGTCGATGACCATCTCGCCAAAGGTGCGGAGCTTGGCGAGGACCTGCTCGTCGCCATGGATGACGCCGGGGAAGTTCATCACCTCGGCGAGCCCCAGGACCCAGGGATCGGACTTTAGGGACACCAGGTCGTACCAGTGGAGCACCGCGCCGTTGGTCTCCATGGCGGTGGCGGGGACGCAGGAGGAGGCCATGACGAACATGCTCAAGGGGCCATGCTTGGCGCTCTCGAACATGAAACGGATGCCGTCTAAACCGAGCACGTTGGCGATCTCGTGGGGGTCGGTGATCACCGCGGTGGTACCGCGGGGCACGACTGCGCGGGCGAACTCCGACGGCGGCACCATCGAGCTCTCGATGTGGACGTGGGCGTCGATGAAGCCGGGGCACAGGTAGGCGCCCTCGAGGTCGAGGACCTCCTTGGCGCGATAGTCGCCGATGCCCACAATGCGCGAGCGCACCAGCGCGACGTCGCCGGGGAGGATCTCGCCGCTCAGGACGTTGACCACGCGGGCGTTCTTGAGGAGGAGATCGACCTCCTCACCGCCTCGCGCGTATCGGATCAGCTCGGACAGGTCCATGGGTGTCTTCCTCGAGGGGTCAGGAGCCTCGGGCGGCGACGGCGGCTCGTCGAGGAGGTCCGGCCGGGGGGCTCTTGGGGCGTGATCTGCCCGAAGCCGGGCGTCTGAAGCTTTCTACCACAGAGCACCGGCGGGAGGGCACGGCGGCTGCGCGATCGGGCGCCGGCGCGGGCCGACCGGTCTGGACAGGAACCGGCGCGCCGGCCACCGGCGGGTAGCATCCTCGACTCTCGGGGAGATGGGACGCGAGCCCATCCGCCGAGCCGCTGCCACCCCGGAATGCCATGAGCCCTTCACCCATCCGCTACGACGTCGCGGTGCTGGGTGCCGGCTTTGGCGGTCTCGCCACCGCCCTCGGTCTCGCCGAGGCGGGGTGCCGCGTCGTCCTCCTCGAGACCCTCGGCTACGCCGGCGGCTGCGCCGCGACCTTCGAGCGCCGAGGCGATCGTTTCGAGGCCGGGGCGACGCTCTTTTCGGGCTTCGCTGAAGGCCAGCTGATGCGCCGGTGGATCGAGCGCCACCGACTCGAGGTCCGCCACCACATCCTCGATCCCGTCGTCGAGCTCCGCCTGCCTTCGTTCCGTCTCGCCGTGCCGCCGGATCGCCGACGGTGGGTCGAGCGGCTGGGCGCACTTCCCGGCGCTCCCGTCCACGGCCTTCAAGCCTTCTTCGAGCTCCAGGGCCGCGTCGCCGACGTCCTTTGGCCGCTGTTCGATGAACCTGGGCTGTTGCCACCCCTGGGACCCGGGGCCCTGGCTGCGCATCTGCGCCGGATCCCCAGCTACCTGCCCCTCCTGCGGTGGGTCGGGAAGCCGCTCGTCGCGGTCCTCGAACACTTCGGTGTCGCCGGCTTCGAGCCGCTCCGCAGCTATGTCGACGCGACCTGCCAGATCACCGTCCAGGCGCCGGCCGCCGAGGCGGAGGCACTCTTCGCGCTGGCCGCCCTCGACTACCATTTCCGCGGCACCGGTCACGTCGAGGGTGGCATCGGCGCGCTGGCATCGGAGCTGGTCGGGGCGATCCGCGGCCACGGCGGCGAGGTGCGCTTCTTCGAGCGTGCCGAGCGTCTCGAGGCTGTTCCCGGGGGCTGGCGGGTCTGGACGCGACGCGGCTCCCTCGAGGCCCGCCGGGTGGTCGCGAACCTGCTGCCCCGGGCGGTCCTGAGTCTCCTCGACGGAGCGGTGCCGGCGGGGTCTCGTGCTCGTCGCCGCCTCGAGGCGCGGAGTCAGCGGGTCGCGACGGGATGGGGCGCCGCGATGCTCTACCTCGTCCTGCCTCCCGGCGGTCTCGAGCACACCGCCGCCTACCACCTCGAGCTGGTCCAGGACGCGTCGAAGCCGTTGATCGAAGGCAATCACCTGTTCTGCTCGGTGAGCGCTGCCGCCGAGCTCGGTCGGACTCCGCAGGACGGTCGCACGGTGACGGTGTCGACCCATGTGCCCATGGACCGCCTGCGGGAGCTCGATGGGCCCGGTCGTGCGGCCTACGTCGGTCGAGTCCAGGAG
>JAGQSE010000091.1:2932-24592 GCA_020439725.1 Acidobacteriota bacterium | reverse complement strand
TCGCGGATGCGCGGTGACAGCGCCTCGGCGGTGGGTCCCGGGACCTCGAGCTTGTAGAGGAAACGCGCACCGGGGCCGAGCTCGGGGAGGAGGGCGAGGAAGAGGACGATGATCCCCATGCCGCCCAGCCACTGGGTGAAGCAGCGCCAAAAGAGGATGCCGCGGTCCTGCCCGGCGATGTCGGTGAGCACCGTCGCGCCGGTGGTGGTGAATCCCGACGCGGCCTCGAACAGCGCGTCGATGGGCGACGGGATCGCTGACGACAAGACGTAGGGCAAGGCGCCGAGCGCTGAAGCGAGCATCCAGCCGCCGACCACGATGAGGATGCCCTCGCGGCGGTAGACCTCGCCGGCGCCGCGACCCAGGTAGGCGAAGAGGCCCGCCACCAGGGCCGTCACCAGCATCGACAGCAGGAAAGAGCCGGCGCTCTCGGTTTCGCCGTAAAGCAAGCTCACCAGCAGGGGCAGCAGCTGGGCGCACGACAGCACCAGGAGCAGGCGGCCGAGAAAGCGCAGCACGGGGCGGGGGTTGATCACCCCGCGGGCGAGCTTCACGCGTCGCGACCCGGGAAGAGCAGCTGGACCGTCCCCAGCTCCTCCTCGCGCACGAAGAGGATGACCACGTCGCCGACCTCCAGGCGGTCGCGGCCGCGGGGAACGAAGACCCGCGAGCCTCGCACCACCGCGCCGACGATGAGACCTCGCGGCGGGCTCATCTCGGCCAGCGTCACACCCGCTGCCGGGCTGGCGGGATAGAGCCGCCGCTCGATGACCTGGGCGGCGCCCCGGCGGAGCGAGACGATGTTGGGGTTGTAGCCGTTGTCGATGTACTCGTGGATGCGCTCGTTGGCCAGCGCGCGCGGCGACAGGACCTTGAGCAGCCCCAACCGACGCCACAGGTGCGAGGTCTCGGCGCGGTGGACCAACGCGATGACCTGCGGGATCCCCAGCTCCTGCGCCAGCAGGCTCGCCATCAGGTTCGTCTCGTCGTGCCCCGAAAGGGCGACGAAGAAGTGCGCCCGGTCGACGCGCTCGGCCTTGAGCAGCGCCAGGTCGGTGGCGTCGCCATGGAGGACCTCGGTCTTCGGGAAGCGTGCGGCGAGCTCGACGGCGCGCTTCTTGTCCTTCTCGATGATCCGGATCTCGACGTTGAGCGCCGCCAGCGACTGGGCGACCAGCACGCCGATGGGACCGCCGCCGGCGATGACCACGTTGCCGATCTTCTCCGGCTGGCTGGTGAGCATCCGCTCGAAGCGGCTGATGGTCTCGGTCTCGCCGACGATCAGGGCCTCGTCGCCGGGCTGGGGGCGGTCGTCACCGGACGGGATGATCAGCTCGTCGCCGCGGTAGAGGGCCACCACCAGGCTCGCCTCGGGCAGCTCGATGTCCTTGAGGGCCCGGTGGGTCAGCTCGGAGCTCTGGCCGAGGGTGATCTTGCGCAGCTGGACCTTGCCGCCGGCGAAGTACTCGACGGCCACGGTGTTGTGCCCGCGGATGCGGTTCAGGATCCGGGTGGTGGCGAGCAGCTGGGTCGAGAGCAGGAGGTCGACGTGAAAGACGTCCTGATAGAGCTTGCGGTGCGAAGCCTCGTGGGCGGCGGTCTCCACCCGGACCACGCTCCGCTTGGCGCCGAGCCGCTTGGCCAGGAGCGAGGCCGCCAGGTTCGCCTCCTCGCGGGAGGACACCGCCATGAAGAGGTCGCAGTCGCCGACCTCGGCGGCCTCGAGCACCTGGACCTCGGCGCCGTTGCCGGGGACCACGCGGACGTCCAGGGCTTCCTCGACCTGGTTGCGGATCTCGGGGTCGAGCTCGATGACCGATACGTCGTGGCCTTCCTGCGACAACGAGCGGGCCAGCTGAAACCCCACCTGGCCTGCCCCCATGACGACGTATCTCTTCCGATCCATGTCTCGAACCTCGATCTCGTCTCGGTGGTGCGCGAAGGCCTTGGGCCGATCCGACAAAGCTCTCACAGCCGCTGCCGACGAGGCAAGGGCTCGTCATCGGCCGGTCCTCCTTCATCCTTGTCCTGCCTGGACTTGCGGGCGGCCTGAGCGCTACAATCCGGCCACATTTTTGCGGTCACAAGGTTGTCACAGGTCCCGGCGAGTCGAGAGATCCCCGGTTGTCCGGGGTCCTCCCAACGTTTACCTAGGAGGCATCATGAAGAACCATCGTGTCGTGGCGGCGCTCGTGGCCGGGCTGCTGCTCCTCTCTGCGCCACCGCTCTGGGCTCAGGACTTCGGACGAATCACGGGCAGCGTCCAAGGGCCTGACGGAGACGGCATCGGCGGCATCGCGGTGGCGATCAACGACCTCGGTCTCGTCACCATCACCAGCGCCAAGGGGGGCTTCACCTTCGACCGGGTCAAGACCGGGACCTATACGCTGAGCTTCACCCTCGGTGACCGCAACGCGACCGAGGACGGGGTCGAAGTGACCACCGGTGCGACCACCGACGTCACCAAGGTTCTCGACTGGGAGGTCGGCTTCCTCGAAACCATCACGGTCTACTCCGCGTCCCGGGGCACCGAGCGCATCGTCGACGCGCCGGCGGCGATCACGACCATCCCGCAGGAGGCCATCGAGCGCGAGGCGGCCCACGGGCAGGTGCCCAAGCTCCTCGAGTACACCCCCGGTGCCGAGGCCACGCAGAGCGGCATCTACGACTTCAACTTCAACGCCCGTGGCTTCAACAGCTCGCTCAACCGGCGCATCTTGGTGCTGATCGACGGGCGGGATCCCTCGGCCCAGTTCCTCGGTTCCCAGGAGTGGTCGACGCTGCCCTTCTCGCTCGACGAGCTCGAGAGCATCGAGCTGGTCCGGGGCCCGGGCTCGGCGCTTTACGGTGCCGACGCCTTCAACGGCGTGATCAACATGGTGACGCGCTCGCCACGGGACAACCGCGGCGGCTCGGTCAAGCTCACCGGCGGCGAGCTCGCCACCCAGCGCATCGACTTCCGGCTCGGTGGAGCACTGTCGAGCAGCTGGTTCGGCCGGATTTCGGCGGGCTATCAGCAGAGCGACGACTTCACCCGCTCGCGCAACGTCACCGTCGAGTATCCCGGGCTTTCCCTCGAGCGCATCCCGCTGGCGCGCAACGACGACGAGGTCTATTACGGCAGCGCCCGGGTCGACAAGTTCTTCGCCAGCGGTCCCTCGCTCACCTTCGAGGTAGGGGACGGCGTCTCGAAGGGCCCGCTCCAGGTCACCGGCATCGGTCGCGTCCAGGGACTCGACGTCAAGCGCCCCTATGCTCGCGTCAACTTCAACACCGCCCATTGGAACGTCCTCGCCTATCGCAACGACCGCGACGGCAACGACCAGCGCTCGCTGGCTTCGGGGGTGCCGCTCTACCTCGACTCGGACCGCACCCTGATCGAGATCCAGGGCAACGTCGGCTTCGCCAACGGTCGCGGCCGCCTGGTCGGGGGTGCCTCCTACAGCGAGGAGAACATCGACTCGAAGAACCCGCAGGGCTTCCAGACCCTCGTCTTCGAGCCCATCGAGGCGGACTTCCAGGGTGTCTTCGGCCAGCTCGAGTACGACTTCAACGACAAGCTCAAGGGCGTGGTCGCGGCGCGTTATGACGACAGCTCGCTCAACGACGCGCAGTTCTCGCCCCGCGCCGCACTGGTCTACTCGATCAACTCGAACAACACGATCCGGGTCAACTACGGCGAGGCCTTCCAGACGCCCAACTACTCGGAGTTCTTCCTGCGCGTGCCGGTGGCGGCGTCGATCACCGCCACGGCCCCCCTCGAAGCCGCCTTTTGCGCGCCCTTCGGCGTGACCTGCGGCTTCACCTCGATTCCGGTCCTGGCCCTCGGTAACCCGTCGCTCGATGTCGAGAAGGTCAAGAGCTGGGAGCTTGGCTACAGCTCGATCATCGGCGGCAAGGCTTTCCTGACCGTCGACTACTACAACAACAAGATCGAGAACTTCATCACCGACCTGATCACCCCGGTCAACCCGACCCTCGGTCGCATCAACCCCAACTTCGGTCCCTACCAGGTGCCCGCGGGGATTCCCCAGCCCTTTGCCACGGTGCTCGACAACACCCTGCGGGGAGCCCTCGGCCCGAGCTATTTCCTGCTCTCGAACAGCCCCCTCGACGGCACGGCGCTGCTCGCCGCGCTGTCCTACACCAACTTCGGCGAGGTGGACACGCAGGGCATCGAGATCGGGCTCAACTACTACCTCACCAACGAGTGGCTCCTCGACGCCAACTACTCATGGTTCGATTTCGACATCACCCAGCAGATCGCCGCCGATCCGCTGCTGCCCAACACCCCCGACAACAAGTACGGCATCGGTCTGTCCTACCTGGGGAGCAAGTGGAACGGCTCGCTCAAGTACCGCCACAGCGACGCTTTCGACTGGAACGCGGGTGTCTTCCAGGGTCCGGTGCCGGCGTATGACCTGGTCGACTTGAACGCCAACTACTCGCTCACCGACAACATCGAGGTCGGCGTCAACGTCAGCAACCTGTTCAACGACAAGCACTACCAGATCTTCGGCGGCGACATCATCGAGCGCCGGGCGCTCGCCCACATCGCCTTCCGCTGGTAGCGTCCACGGCCCGCCGAGGGCGGGAGACCGTCTCGAACCGACACCGCCGGCCAGCCCGTCACGGGGCGCCGGCGGTGTCGGTTCTCCAGCGCCTCCGAGGCCCGCGGAAAGGGCAACCGGAGAAATTGACAGGCTTCGGCCGCTGACTTAGACTCACGCGGCGCTTTTTCGGGGCGTGGCGCAGTCTGGCAGCGCACCTGCTTTGGGAGCAGGGGGTCCTCAGTTCAAATCTGAGCGCCCCGATACAGACCTTGCCCGGATGCTGCGGTGCCCAGTCACCGAGGGGTCCGGTCGAGCAAGGCGCATCGGCTGCCTGTAGCTCAGCTGGATAGAGCGGCGGCCTTCTAAGCCGCGGGTCGGGGGTTCGAATCCCTCCAGGCAGGCCAAGACCCCGACCACCGGCCGTAGCCTCGACGATCCTCCGCCGCACGGCGGAAACCTTCGGGACGGCAGTTCTTTCGACCGCGTTGCTGTTTCCCCGTCAGCCGACGCACCCGTAGCTCAGCTGGATAGAGCGACGGCCTCCGGAGCCGTAGGTCAGAGGTTCGAATCCTCTCGGGTGCACCATTCCTTCCCTCCTCCCGCTTCCTGTCCCGGCGGCCTCCGCACATCGGGAATCCCTGCCAAGTGCCCTTGATAGCAGGATTTTTCGCCGCGCGTGGTACACTGCCATAGTCGTTTCGCGATTTGCAGGAGGAACCTCGATGAAGTCTTTTCGACTGTTGCCGCTGCTCGCCGCCGCCACCCTCGTGCTGGCCGCGCCTTCGCTCTTCGCGGAGGAGTACACCGTCAAGCTTCAGAACGGCACCGAGTTCCGAACGCTGCGCCAGCCGGAGCAGGCGAGCTGGGACTCGTCCATGGCGATGCTCCTCACCGACGCCGGCAACTGGATCGGCGTTCCCAAGGCGGACATCACCGACATCTCGACCCGCTCGGAGGCCCGAGGGCTCGGCCGGGTGATCGACAGCAAGACCCTCGAGATCGGAGCCTCGGTCAACGACGCGCCGACCGATGAAGAGCTCGAGGAGGCCGGCAAGCTGACACCGGACCAGGCGTTCCTCGAGACCATGAATTTGCTCAAGGATCTGGCCCAGCAACCCGACCGCCCCAATGTCACCGTCGAGCAGTTCGTCAATCCCGAGGACACCACCGGCGTGCCCACCAGCGTCGGCAACGAGGGGTTGGCGCAGGAGTACTACGGTACCGGCTACGAACCCTGATTCGGGGCTTCGCGCTCGCCGACTGTCAAGAACGCCCCGGTCGGCCGGGGCGTTGTGCTTTCCGGTAACACCGACGAGCCCAACGGTTCTTTCAAGATCGATTCGTTCCGTGCCGCCGGGTGTGCCGGCGATCGCGGACCGTGCGTCGCGGTGATCCGCTTGGATGCGGATTCGATCGACCCTGCAAGCTGACGATCCGATGGGATCGCCGCTCTCGTCGGGTCGTCAAGAGGGAAGCCGGTGCGAGACCGGCGCGGCCCCCGCCACTGTGACCGGGGACGAAACCGGACGATGCCACTGCGGAGTCGAGGCTCACCGCCGCGCCCCCGTGGGAAGGCCCGGGAGTAGGTAGATCCGGAAGCCAGGAGACCTGCCGAGACGCTCCCGTCCTGCCCGCTCACGGGGTGTGAAGGGTCACGGCGCGCTTGCGCTCTCGGCCTCTCCTTCCCGGCGTGCAGGGCTCCACGTCTATGCAGGAAGGAGCCATCGATGCCCCATCTCCTCTTGCTGCTGGGGATCCTCGGGGGCGCGATCCCATTGGCAGCCCAACCCGCCTTCGCAGAACAGCCCGCCCCCTCCGCGCCGTCTGCGGCGCCAGCCACCGCCGCCTTCGAGGACCAGCTGGTCGTCACCGCCAGCCTCGACGCGACCCCCGAACGCGAGCTGCCCGCCTCGGTCGAGGTCTTCACCGCCGAAGACATCGAGACCCGCCAGGCGACGACGGTCTACGACCTGCTGCGCACCGTTCCCGGCGTCGCCGTGGTGCGTTCCGGTGGGCCCGGGGACGTCACCTCTCTCTTCCTCCGCGGCGCCGGGTCGGCCCAGAGCCTGGTGTTGTGGAACGGCCTGCCCCTCAACGACCCCTACTTCGGTGGCTTCGACTGGGCGAGCTTGACCACCGACGGCGCCGAACGCGTCGAGGTCGTCCGCGGTCCGCTGAGCACGCTCTATGGCAGTGACGCGGTGGGTGGAGTGGTGCAGGTGATCACCGGTCGCCAGACGGGGACCCGCCTCCGCCTCGAGGCGGGCGAGCGCGGCTACGGCCGGGTAGCGTTGACCGCCGGGCTGCCGCTCGGCGACGGCCACCTCGACCTGATCGGTAGCCATGAGAACCAGGACGGTCTGCGTGAGAACGATGATTTCCGGAGCACCGGGATCATCGCACGCATCGGCTGGCAGCCCGTCGAGGGACTCGACCTGTCGCTCCTCGGCCGCTCCCAGGACTCGGATCTGGGCATCCCCGCAAGCGGTGGCATCGCGACGCCGGAGCGCCGGCAAGCATCCCGGAGCCTCGAAGTCGCGTTGCCCTGGAGCCTGGTCCGCGGTTCCTGGCAGCTCGACGGCCAGCTGGCCGAGACCCACGCCCGGTTCCGCTTCCGCGATCCCGAAGCGGACTTCGCGCTCAACGACACCGACACCGAACGACGGCGTCTGCGCGCGGTCGTGACCCGAGATCTCGGTGCCGCCGGCTGGATCGCCGCCGGCGGCGAGTGGCACCGCGAGACGGTGAGCAACGTCACCACCTTCGGCGTCAATCTCGACGACGACTCGCAGAGCAGCTGGGCGGGCTTCGTCGAGCTCCACCGGACCTGGCAGCGATGGACCCTCCAGGGCGCCCTGCGCCGCGACGACAACGAGTTCTTCGGAAGCGAGTGGAGCCCCGCATTGGGCGCCAGCGTTCGGCTCGGTACGTCGACGCGCTGGCGGGTGAGCTATGGCGAGGGTTTTCGCGCGCCTTCGCTGGGCGAGCTGTTCTTCCCGTTCAGTGGCAACCCGCAGCTCGCGCCCGAGACCAGCCGCAGCGTCGAGACCGGGCTCGAACAGCGCGCCGGGGCCTGGCGTTTCGACGTCGCGGTCTTCGATCAGCGGCTGGTCGACCTGATCCAGTTCGATCCCCAGACCTTCGTCAACGAGAACGTCGGCGAGGCACGCATCCGCGGTGCCGAGGCCGTGGTCGAGTGGGGCCGTCGCCGCTTCCGGGCACGGCTCACGGCGACCCATCTCGACACCGAAGACCGGGCGACGGGGGAGGGGTTGCTGCGCCGGCCGCGACAGAGCGCCGGCCTGGTCCTGACCTGGCAGCCGGCGGCCTGGACCGTCGAGCTCCTCGGGCGGTACACCGGCGATCGGCAGGACCTCGACCCGGTCACCTTCGCCCGCTCCACCAACCCGGCCTACACCGTCGCCGACCTGACCCTGCGCTGGAACGCCCGCCGCTGGCAGCCCTACGGCCGGGTCTTGAACCTCGCCGACGAGACCTACGAGGAGGCCCTGGGCTTTCCTGCCCCGGGACGCACCGTGGTGGCTGGCGTCTCGTTCGCCTTCTGAGGCGAGAGGCCGAGGTGATGCGATGACCGTGTTCCGGCGACGCTCCCGGGCTTCGGCCTCCCAGGCGGCGAGCCTCCTGGTCGGGAGTCTCGTCGCGCTGGTGCTCGCGGCGGCGGCCGGCTGTGGACCGACCGAGCCCGAGCCACCGGCGGTGCCGGGAGCGCCGGAACGCCTCGTCACCCTGGCCCCCAACCTCACCGAGATCGTCTTCGCTCTCGGGCTCGGCCCGCGGGTGGTGGGCGTGGGCTCCTATGGTCACTGGCCGCCGGAAGTCGACACCAAGCCGCGGCTCGGCGGCCTGACCGACCCCAACCTCGAGCAGATGGTGGCGCTTCACCCAGAGCTCGCGATCCTGCTGCCGAGCGAAGACGACGTTGCCCGCTCCCTCGGGCGCCTGGGGATCGAGGTCCTCACGGTGCCCGCCGAAACGCTGTCGGATGTCGAGGCCTCGATGCGCTCCATCGCGGACCGCTGCGGCGTCCCCGAGGCGGGTGAGGATCTCGCGAGGCGCTGGCGCGACGAGCTCGCACCGCGGCCGGTGGCGTCGGGTGCCCTGGTCCTCGTGACCCTCAGCCGGCCGGCGGGTCGACCAGCGGAGATGCTGGTGGCGGGGCCCGGAACCTTTCTCGACGAGCTCCTGACCCGGCTGGGTGCGGTCAACGTCTTCGCCGATGCGACGCTCCGCTATCCGACGGTGGGTCTCGAAGAGGTGCTGCGCCGCGACCCGGACGTCATCGTCGAGCTCCACGTCGAGCCCCTCGATGCGGCTGCCGCCCGCGCCCGGGCCGACGACTGGGACGTGGCCAGAGGTCTCACGGCGGTCCGGAGCGGCCGCATCGCCGAGATCGCCGGTGACTACACGCTGATCCCCGGCCCGCGTCTCCCCAGGCTCTACGACGAGCTGGCCGGGGCCCTCGACGGAGGCGCCGGCGGTGCCCCCGAGGAGACCCGGTGACGCCGGCGCAGCCGCTCCTCGCCTGCCGTGCCGTCGAATGGCAGACCGGAGGCCGCAGAATCCTCGGCCCCCTCGACCTCGAGCTGACGGCGGGCGAGACCCTCGCGGTCATCGGCCCCAACGGCGCCGGCAAGACGACGCTGCTGCGTCTGGTGGCCGGGCTCCTCGAGCCGACCGCGGGCGAGGTCCGGCTGCGCGGCGAGCCCTACCCGTCGATCCCGCGCCGGCGGTTGGCGCACCACGTCGCCTACGTGCCGCAGATCCGCCCGGCGCGGGTACCCTTGTCGGTCGAGGAGGTCGTCCTCCAGGGACGGTTCCCGCACTTGTCGCGCTGGCGGCTGGCGCCCTCCGAGGCGGACTTCGCGGCGGTCCGCGAGGCGCTGGCGGTGGTCGGCATCGCGGACCTCCGTCACCGCCGTCTCGACGAGCTTTCGGGCGGTGAGCGCCAGGCGGCCTACGTCGCCGCGGCGCTGGCTCAGGAAGGGGAGCTGCTGATCCTCGACGAGCCGACGACCCATCTCGATCCGCGGCACCAGCGTGGTCTTTCGGAGCTCCTCCTGCGGCTCGGCCGGCGCCGTCGTCACGGAGTGCTCGCCGCGACCCACGACCTGCACCTGGCGTCGCGGGTCGCGGACCGCGTCCTGGCGCTCCGCGATGGCCGGATCCTCGCCCTGGGCTCGACGGAAGAGGTCCTCCGGCCCGGGGTCCTGGAGGACCTCTTCGACACCCCCTTCCGGCTGCTCGCCGAAGGTCGTCGCCAGGTCCCGGTCCTGGAGCTCGAGCCATGAGCCGCGAGTCTCGCGGCCTGGGCATCCTGCCCTGGCTCGTCGCGGGCTGGCTGGCCGCTCTGCTACTGGCGCCGCTGGTGGGCAGCCACTCGCTCGACCCTACGGCGGTCTTCGGAGGAGACGCCACCACCGCCACCATCTTCTGGCAGCTGCGATTGCCGCGCGTGCTCCTGGCCCTGCTCGCCGGCGGCGCGCTGTCGGTCGCCGGGCTCTCCTACCAAACGCTGTTCCGCAACGACTTGGCGGAGCCCTACACGTTGGGGGTGGCGGTGGGGGCGGCGCTCGGAGCGGTGCTCGCGATCCGCTTCGGTCTCCAAGAGGTGCTCGGGCTCCCGGCGGTGGGGGCGGCGAGCTTCGTCGGAGCGTTGGCGGCGAGCTCGGTGGTCTACGGTCTCGCCCACCGGCGGCGCGGGGGCGGCGGCTCGACGCTGCTGCTGGCGGGCATCGCGGTGTCGCTGTCGGCGACGGCGGTGATCCTTTTCGTCCAGTACTCGTCGGACTCGACGCAGACCTACCGCATGGTGCGCTGGACCATGGGCGGCCTGGCGGTGGTGGGGTACCGCGAAGTGCTCTGGCTGCTGCCCTGGGTCGTCGCCGGATGCGGGCTGCTGGTCACTCTCCGCCGCGAGCTCAACCTGCTCCTGACCGGGGAGGAGCTGGCGGCGAGCCGCGGCGTCGACCTGGGGAGGCTGCAACGCTGGGTGCTGGGTGGCGCCTCGGCGATGGTCGGTGCGCTGGTGGCCGTGGCGGGGCCCATCGGATTCGTCGGCTTGATGGTGCCGCACATCCTGCGGCGCTGGGTCGGCCACGACCACCTGCGGCTGATCCCGGCCTGTTGGCTGGCCGGCGGCGCGTTTCTGGTCGTTTGCGACACCGCGGCTCGGCTGGTGCTGGCGCCGGCGGAGCTACCGGTGGGGATCGTCACCGCGCTCCTGGGCGGTCCCTTCTTCCTCTGGCTGATCTTCACCGATCGGGGGCGCTGAGCCCTGCCCTGTCTCGAGGTCGGGGCGGCACAACGGCTCGAGCTCGAGCCACAGGGTCTCGGGGGGCTGCGGCCGGCCGAGCAGGAAGCCCTGGAAGCTGTCGCAGCCGAGACGCCGCAGGATCCCGAGCTGGTCCTCGCGCTCGACCCCTTCCGCCACCACCTTCATGCCGAGACCGTGGCCGAGACCGATGATCGAGCGCACCAGCGCGAGGCTGGCGGCATCGTCCTCGTCGAGGCGGTCGATGAACCGCCGGTCGACCTTGAGCCGATCGAGGGGGAAGCTCTGCAGGTAGGCGAGGGAGGAGTAGCCGGTACCGAAGTCGTCGATGGAGACCGAGACCCCGAGCCCGCGGAGCTCCTGGAGCCGCCGGGTGACCTGGGGACCCTCGATCAGCAGGACGCTCTCGGTGACCTCGAGCTCGAGAGACGTCGGCGGCAGATCGCAGTCCTCGAGGGCCTGCTCGACCTGGCCGAGGAACTCGGGCCGCGCCAGCTGCAGCGCCGAGACGTTGATCGCCAAGCGGACGTCCCCCAGGCCCAGCCCGCGCCACTGGGCGAGCTGCCGGCAACCTTGGCGCAGTACCCAATCGCCGAGCTCGAGGATCAGGTCGCTCTCCTCGGCCAGCGGCACGAATTTTCCGGGGGGGATCGGGCCGCGCTCCGGGTGCTGCCAGCGCAGCAGCGCTTCGACCCCGGTGATCCTCAGCCGCTCGGCATCGAACTGGGGCTGGAAGTGGAGGCTCAGCTGATCCTGGCCGAGGGCCAGGCGAAGGTGGCTTTCGAGCTCGAAGCGCGCGATGGCCTCGACGCTCATCTCGGTGGAGAAGCTCTGGATGCTCTCGAGGCCATGGCTCTTGGCGCGGTAGAGCGCGCTATCGGCCTTGTGCAGCAAGGTGGCCGGGTCGTCGCCGTCGTCGGGATAGAGGCTGATGCCGACGGTGGCGGCGAGGAAGACCGTCTGGTCGTCGACCACCATCGGTTCGCGGACCGCCTCGAGCAGGGCGTGCGCCACCTTGACCGCGTCCGAGATTCCGGCCTCCACGGCGACTATGGCGACGAACTCGTCGGCGCCGACCCGCGCCAGGGTGTCGGTCTCCTGGAGCCGCCGGCGGAGCCGTCGCGCGACGCGCCGCAGGACCTCGTCGCCAAAGGCGTGTCCCAGCGTGTCGTTGATCCGTTTGAAGCGGTCGATGTCGAGGAACAGGATGCCGAGGCCCTGGCCGCTGCGCTGCGCGCGGAGCAGCCCTTGCTCGAGGCGGTCTGCGAAGAGGTGGCGGTTGGGCAGCCCGGTGAGCCGGTCGTGCTGCGCCTGGTAGGCGAGGCGTTCGCTGAACAACCGTCGCTCGGTGACGTCCTCGTGGACCAGCAGCGCACCCTGACGGTCGAAGAGAGGTACCACCCGCAACAGACACCAGCGCAGATCCTCGGCTTGTTGGGTGGGGTACTCGATGGCGAAGCTCGGCCGGCGCCCGATGAGCACCTCGTGGATGCCGTCGAAGATCCGCTGTCGGCGGTCGGGGTCCCCTTCCGGGTGAAGCCGCCCCGCCAACTCTTCGAGGGGGGGCGTGCTCCCGGGTTCGCAACGCACCCCCCGCTGATCGGCGAGGTCGCGCCAGCGCCGGTTGACGCGCAGCAGACGGCCTTCTCCATCGAGCAGCGCCAGTCGACCCGGAAAGGCGTCGATGACCGCGCGGTTGAGCTGCTGGCTGCGCTGCAGCTGGACCTCGCGCTGGAGGCGTTCGAGGGCGGTCGACAGGACGTTGGCGATCGAGCGGAGGAGCTCGACGTCACCGTGGTCGAAGTCGCGGTTGCCGTTGCGCTGCAAGGTGAGCACACCGTAGGGCGCCACCGTGCCCCGGATGATCAGGCTCACCAGGCTGAGCGAGCCGGTGACGACGTCGACGGGCTGGCTTTCGGCCGGCCCGTCCCCCGTCGCCGCCGGGTGCCGGTGCGCTTCGAGGGTGCGGCGGGCGTGCTCGAAAAGGCGCTGCTCGAGATCCCGGCCGGAAGGACCTTCGGTTTCCGGGGTTCTGGCGACGAGATCGAGGTCCGCGCCGTCGTCGCTCCGTCGGAAGACGTAGCATCGCTCTGCGTCGAGGCCTTCGGCCATGCGGGCCACCGACCAGCGGAGGAGCTCTTCCGAGTCCTCGGCCAACAAGGCCATTCGGCTGAGCTCTGTGAGAGTCGCCTGCCCCATCCCTACCTCCCCGAAGGGTCCTTACCCCCGGGAACTTGGATTTAGAGAACTTCTCGAGGCTAGCACAGGAGTTGGCTCTTCCGAGGACCCGTACCAGGGTCGGTGCTCAAGGTGTTTCGCGGGTCTCGAGGCCGCCCGCCGCAGCACTCCACGCGCTGGCGATGAACACA
Organism: Acidobacteriota bacterium; assembly: GCA_020439725.1. Classification (GTDB taxonomy): domain Bacteria; phylum Acidobacteriota; class Thermoanaerobaculia; order Multivoradales; family JAHZIX01; genus JAGQSE01. Next base: position 11,378 of record JAGQSE010000091.1, on the reverse strand, counting down.
CCAGGCCGCGATGCCGAGGACGCTTTGAAGGGATGCTTGGTCACCACCGAGGCGGCGGCAACGAGCCGGCGATCGACGGGCGGCTCAGCGGAGCGCGACGACCTTGACCGAAGAGCTGTCGATCCTGGCGTTGGCCGAAACGTAGCCGATGGCACCGGGGGTTCGCGCGACGTAGTCGAGCAACGCCTCGTCGGAAGGCCGCTCCGGCGGCGGCGAGCCCCGGCCGGTGAAGATTTGACGCTGCCAGTGCTTGCGAAGCTGCAGGTCGTCCTTGCCGTGGATGACCTTGGCGAACTCCTCGCGCACCTCGGCGGTGCGCAGGGTCACCGGCTTGACGACCGAGCCGTCGCTCCAGTGGGCTTCTTGGCTGAGGAAGATGTCCGAGACTTCGGACCGGTCGAGCGACTCGACGGGCACGCTCCGGTTGGCGACCAGGACGAAGCGGTACTGGGCAGCGCGGGCGATGGGTGCGATCACGAACAGCAACGCCGTGACGAGCGCCAAGCATGCCGCGGGCCACCGCGCGAGGCGGTCAAGTCCGGGTGCTCTGCTGGGTCGGTGCGTCGACATCGGTCTCGTTCCCTCGAGGGCGTCGGCTCGTGTTCTGAGACGCGCGCCCGCCGTTCGCGCAAGGCTAACTCAAGCAGCGTCAGAATACAACGATCGAACATTGTTTTCGTGATAGCCATGAAGCCATTTGTCATGGTCTAAAGATCCGCGCCGGGAATCGTGCCGACGCTTTGCGAGGCCGCTCGGTGCTGGCACAATAGCCCTCCTCCCACCCCACCCGACGCCCGGTGCCGCCGGCTCGGAGGCGTCTTTGACCGACCGGAGGAGCCGCGCATGCCCGAGGTGACGAGCGAGCCCCAGGAAAAGCCCACCACCGCCGGTCCAGAGGTCGCGAAGGACCGCCAGGTCCTCGACTTCGCCCTCTGGCTGACACCGCGAGGAGCCGAGCGGTACGCCTGGCGCGAGCGCATCGAAGCCGTGGCCAAGCTGCTCGGGGGTCCGGTCTTCGCTCCCCACGTCACCCTTTTCGGCACCTTCCGCCGCTCGGTGCCCGAAGCGCTGGTCCTCGCCGAGGCGTTGAGCCGCGACCTGGCGCCGATCCCGATCTCCGGGGCTGGGCTGGGGATCGGCGCCGACCCGTGGCAGGCTCTCTACGTGCCGCTGGTCGTGAACCCGCAGCTGTGGCGTGCCCGGCGCCGGGTCTGCGAAGTCCTCGATGCGGAGGGGGCGGCCGACTTCATGCCCCACCTGAGCCTCTACTACGGTGACGCGCCGACGGTGCAGAAGTGCCAGGCGGTCGAGCTGCTCGAGCCCCTGCCGGTGATCGATTGGTGCGCCCAGGAGCTCGTTCTGGTCACCCTCGGGGATCGGCCGGAGCGTTGGAGCACCGAGGCGATCCTGCCTTTCCGCGGCTGACGTCGAGACGCCGAACCCACGCCTCGAGCTTTGGGCCGAGGGGCCGGACGGCTTCCGGATCCAACCGGGTCGGCGTGGTATCGTTTCGCAGTTTTCGTCAGGACTTTTGCCCGAAGAGACCCCCGGCGAGGGGAGGAGGCCGAGGCGATGGGCTGGCTCGACCGCATGTTCAAGAGGGACCCCGAGGAAGAGCTGCGGCGAGCCGAGGCGCGTCTCGAAGCCGGTGATCCGGTGGCGGCCTTGCACGCCGCCGACCGTCTGCGCGGGGCTGGTCCCGAGGAGCTCCGGGCGCGGGCCGAGGACCTGGCGAACCGAGCCCACGACAAGATCCTCGTCGCCGCCCTCGAGAAGGCCGACCGCGCACAGGAGGCCGGGTTCTTCGACGAGGCCGCCGATTGGGTGCGGACCGCCCTCGAGCACGCCGCCAGCGATGCCCAGGAGGCCCAGCTAACGGCCCTTGCCGAGTCCTTCGAGGAGCGCGCCGCCGGCGGCGGTGGCGACGACGACGAGCTCGTCGCCCCGGCCGAGGAGCTCGACGAGGAGGCGCTCTATTCCTCCCTCGTAGCCATGCTCGAAGAAGACGTCGCCGAGCTCTACGAGGGGCGGCCGGAGAGTTTCCAGCGGGCTCTCCTCGATCTCAACCACGGCCGCCACGACGAGGCCGAGGAAGCGTTTTCCCGGCTCGTCGACGCTGATGCAGAGGATCCGGTGCCGCGTTTCGAGCGCGCCCGCTGCCGTCTCCTCCAGGGGCGCTTCGCCGAGGCCCGGGACGACCTCGAAGCGGTGTGGCCGGCGCTGGGAGAGCGGCCTCTGGACCTCGGCAGTGCTCTGTCGGTGCCCGCGCTGTGGGCCGAAGCCGAGCTCGCCCTCGGTGAGCCGGGAGCGGTCATCGACCGCCTCGAGGAGCTGGGCGACGCCGAGGGTGACGACGCCGGTCTCGCCTTGCTCTACGGCCAGGCGCTGCTCGCTGCGGAGCGCCCAGCGGAGGCGGCGGAGCACTTCCAGAACGCCCTCGCTTCCGGGCTCGGCGCCGGCCCCGACTTCCCCCTCCACCTGGCGCTGGCCTTGGCGCGACTCGATCGCCGTCCGCAGGCGGTGGACGTCCTCGAGACGAGCATCGCGCCGAGCTGCGCCGGGGGCAGCTGCGGCACCCAGACCAAGCACCTGCCGTCCTTCCGCGTGCTCGCGGAGCTCTACCTGGCCGAGGGCTCGCCGCGCTCGGTGGATCGCGCCGGCGAGCTCCTCGAGATGCTCAACCGGGCTCAGGGCGGTTCGGGCACGGCGCGGGATCAGCGGCTGATGGCGCGCTACTTCGAGCTCCATGGTGACGAAGAGGCCGCCGCGGGGGCGCTTGAAGAGGCCGAACGGCTCGAGCGCGAGGGCGGTGGCGTCGAGGAGATCGAGGAGAAGCCCAAGTTCGAGTTCCGCAAGAAGCGACCGCTGTGAGATCCCCCGTCACCCAAGCCCTCGTGCCGCGCCTTTCGAGGTCGAAAGGGACGGGCTAGACTGCTGCCACGACGTCGCGGGAGCGCCTCGGAGCCCACCGGCCTGCCGCAGACCCACACCCAGAGGAGCTGCCATGGCCAAGACCCCGCCGTTGCCGCAAGACATCTCTCCCAGCCGCTACATCGAACGCGTCAGCCTGGTCACCGGCGAGGTGATGGAGGAGGCGATCCACCCCAAGCAGCTCCTCGTCCACCACCACCGCGACTACCACGTGGTCGACATCCAGGCGCGCACCTTCATGAGCCGCCTGGTCGACGCCACCGGCGACGAGGAGCTGGCGCGGCAGAAGATGCGCAAGATCCGCGAACGGGGCTTCCGCGCCGCCGAGGTCATCGCCAAGGCCGCAGGTCTCAAGGATCCGGAGAAGGTGTCGCGGGCGCTCTTCGGGCTCAAGGAGCGCGAGTACTACTTCCGCTACAAGAAGCCGCCCATCGCGCGCCAGGAAATCGAGGACCGGTATCGCCAGCTGCGCGCCGAGGCCGAAGAGAAATTCGCCGCGACCCGAGACGCCGACGGCAAGCCTCGCCTCCGCGTCCTACTGACCGGCGGCACGGGATTCGTCGGCAAGGAGATCATGTGGCAGGCGGCCCACGACGACGAGATCGCCGAGATGGTGGTGCTGATCCGGCCGAAGGAGATCCGCGACCGGAAGACCGGTGAGGTTCTCGAGGTCCACTCGCCGGCCCAGCGGGGCGAGGCCCTGCTCCGCCAGCTGTGGCTCGACACGCCCGAGGAGCGCGCCAAGTTCCGCTTCATCGCGGGTGACGTCGAGCAGCCGCAGCTCGGGGTTTCCGACGAGGACCTGGCGGCGCTTCAGGCGACGATGACCCACGTCATCCACTGCGCCGCCAGCGTCGCCTTCGACGACCCCTATGAAGAGTCCTTCCGCGCCAACGTCACCGGCAACCTCAACGCCCTGCGCTTCTCCCACGGCCTCCAGGCCGCCGAGGGCAGCCCCTTCGTCGCGCACATCGGCATCGAGACCTCGTATATCCACGGGCGCCAGGTGCGCAAGGTGGCGCGCGAGGACGAGATCGTCTTCCCGCGGAACTTCTACAACAACTACTACGAGCTGACCAAGGCCATGGCGTCCCTCGAGACCGAGCGCTTCATGCTCGAGAAGGGGCTCCGCGTCGTCCAGCTGTGCCCGGCCATCGTCATCGGCGAGTCCCACTCGGGCAACAACCGCGGCGACACCAAGGTGGTCAACGCCCCGGTCAACGTCTTCGGTCGCGCCCACGAGGCGCTCAGCGATCCCGAAGGCAAGTGGTTCGAGCGTACCCGCGCCTCGATGCTCGCGCGCATGGCCTGCGTCTTCCCGGGCAATCCCACCGCGGAGCTCAACCTGATCCCCGTCGATTGGGTGGTGCGCGGCATCATGGCGGCCTTGAAGCGGCCGCAGGCGGTGGGCGAGCGGGTCCACCTGGCCACCGACAACCGCGTCACCTCGGACCAGATCCGCTCGACGGTCTTCGAGGAGCTCGGCGTCGAGGTCAAGCTGGCCGAGCCGACGCTGCACCGGAACCTCACGCTGCCGGTCCTGACCAAGGTGCTCACCGGTCTCAAGCAACCCAAGATCGCGGGCGCCCTCGAGAAGCTGGGGACGATTTTCGGCGGCTACAGCGAGTGGGGCCAGCCGGTGCACGAGGTGGGCAACGACGTCCGAGTCCTCGGTCTGCCCGAAGCCCGCCCCAACACCCAGCACGCCTTTCGCATGCTGTGCCGGCACAACCGCTACGTCCAGGACTACGGCCGGATCCGCGATCTCGACGAGATCTCGCGCCGCGAGCGCGTATGGCACACCTTCATCGAGGGCCTGGAGGCGAGCGCCGGCAAGCCCGCGGGGGAGGTCTCGGCGGACGAGTTCCGGACGGCGGTGGCCGAGCGGCTCGACCTCGACGCCTTCGAGCTCAAGGCCGCGAGCTAGCTCACCACGGGGTGTATGATCACGGTTCGGCTTTCCAGAATCGCTCGCGGGCCTCTCTTCCGCTCTCGGAACTTCCCCAGGAGGACCTTTCGATGAGTCTTCGGACCTCACTCTCTGTCGCAGCCCTCGTACTCCTCGTCGCGGGTCCCCTCCAGGCGGAGTCGCGGAGTCGCTTCGTCCGCGTCCCTTCGGCCTCGCTGGCCGAAGCCGGTGATCTCGGTCTCACGCCGCGGGTCGCCACCGACTACGGCAGCTTCCGATGGCTCGAGCTCTCGGGCGACGACTACCGCCGGCTCGCGGAGAGCGGGGTCGCCTTCACCGAGGCTCCCGGCGCGGGCCAGATCCAGGTCCTGGGGTATCGCTTCGATCCCCTCGCCGACGGCGAACCGACGATCCCCGAGGGCCTCGAAGCCGTCGGATCCGGAGGCCTCGAGCTGGTGCAGATGAGCGGCCCGGTGCGCTCCGAATGGCTCTCCGAGCTCAAGGCCGCCGGCCTGAAGCCGCTCCAGTACTACCCGAGCAATACCTACCTGGTGTGGGACGGCGGTGCCGGCACCGAGGCGTCGCTACCGTTCGTGCGCTGGCGGGGCGCCTTCCACCCGGCCTACAAGATCGCCCCCGACCTGGCCGGCCGGCAGGGGGTGATCTCGCGCCTGCAGGTGATCTTCGTCGACGACGGCAACGTCGGTGCGAGCGCCGACGCCATCGCGCGCGCCGCGGGCGTGCCTCTCGTCTCGCTCCGACCGGCGCAACCCGACAAGGCCTTGTGGAGCGCCCAGCTCGAGGCCGACGCTGGGGTCCTCGAGACGTTGGCACAGCTGCCCTCGGTGCTGTGGATGGGCTACCGCAGCCCGCGGCCGCAGCTCGAGGACGAGATGTCCGACCAGATCGTCGCCGGCAACTATCCCGGTGGCGTGCCGCCGCTGGGCTACGAGAGCCACCTGGCGAGCCTCGGCGTCGACGGCACCGGCGTCATCTGGTCGATCTGCGACACCGGGGTCGATTACGACCACCCGGACCTGGGTCCGCACATCGTCGGCGGTTTCAGCGTCACCGGCACCACCTGCAACCCGCCGGGACAACCCGGTAGCGACTGTGCCGGCGGTGGCCACGGCACCCATGTCGCGGGGATCGTCGGTGCCGATGCGACCGGCGGCTTCACCGACGCCAACGGCTACTTCTACGGTCTCGGCGTCGCTCCCGGCTACAGCATCTACACGATCAACATCTTTGGCAGCGGCGGCGACTTCCCCGACTTCAGCCAGCTGTCGGTGCTCGCCGGCTCGGTGGGCTCGAACAACTCCTGGACCACCGGTGAGGGCACGGCCCACGGCTACCAAGCGTCGGAGCGCACCTACGACATCATGGTCCGCGATGGCGACTTCGACACCACCGACGTGGCGGAGCCGCACATCGTCGTCTTCTCCGCGGGCAACTCGGGTCCCGGAGCGATGACTCTGACCGCGCCCAAGGAAGCCAAGAACGTCATCGTCACCGCGGGCACCCAGAACTACCGCACGTCGTCGAACATCGACGCCATGTACGTGTCGAGCAGCCGCGGCCCGGCGGTCGATGGGCGCTATGTCCCGACCATCGCGGCACCGGGCCAGACCATCGCCTCGACGCGCAACGACCTGGGAGGCTCGTGCGCCAGCGCGATCTCCGGGACCAACGGTCTCTACGCCTTCTGCACCGGTACCAGCATGGCGTCGCCGCAAGCCTCGGGTGCGGTGGTGCTGATCACCGAATGGTGGCGGAACCGGACCGGCGGCAGCGACCCGAGCCCGGCCATGGCCAAGGCGCTGCTGGTCAACAACGCGGTCGACATCACCGGCGCGCCGGCGATCCCCAACTTCGACGAGGGCTGGGGCCGGATCCAGGTGACCGCCGCCATCCACCCCGCGGCGTCGACCAAGTACTTCGATCAAGAGACCCTCTTCGACGGCACCGGCCAGTCGTGGTCGCTCGACGTCGAGCCGGCGCCGGGGATGCCGCTCAAGGTCAGCCTGGCGTGGACCGACGCACCGGGGGCGCTGGGCGCCAACCCGGCGCTGGTCAACGACCTCGACCTGACCGTCGAGAACGGTGGCAACACCTACCTGGGGAACCACTTCTCGCTCGGCGCTTCGACCACCGGCGGCAGCTCGGACACGCTCAACAACCTCGAGAACGTCTTTGTCACCGCACCGGTCTCGGGCCCGACGACCATCACCGTCGACGCCACCGCGATCAACGGCGACGCGGTGCCCTACAACGGCACCGCCACCGATCAGGACTTCGCGCTGGTCTGTCAGAACTGCCGGCTGTCGATGTTCAAGTCGGGCTTCGAGACCGGCGACACGAGCGAGTGGTCGTCGGTGGTCTCCGACGGCTAGCCGAAGCCCCGCTCCCAAGACGGAAACGACGAAGGCCCGGCGAGTTGCCGGGCCTTCGTGCGTCAGGCAGGTGCGGGAGGGTCTTGGTCTCAGCGACCGCGACCGCCGGGGCCACGGTGGCCGTGGCGGCTGCCGTGCTCGTCGCGCCGCGTCTGGAGCTCGTCGTACTTGGCGAGCTGCTCGGAGGTCAGCAGGGCGCGGAAGGAAGCCTCGGTGGCGTCGCGGGCAGCCTGGATCTTCTGCCCGATGGCATGGGTCGAGAGGACCAGCTCACCGACCACCTGGGCGTCGGTGGTACCCGCATCGAGCAGGTCGCGCAGCTGGGTGTGCTGCTCCTGGGCCTGCTCCGCGAGGGGAGTGATGGTGGCCTGCAGGTCGTCGCGCAGCGTCTTCCAGGCGGCCTGCTGGTCTTCGGTCAGGTCGAGAGCGTCGGCGAGACGCTCGGCGCGATGCTCGGCGAAGGCGGCGATGCCGGCGCCGTCCGGCGGTCCGAAGCCGGGCCCGGCCTTGGGGCAATCGGCGCAGCTGCCGCGACCCGGCCCCGCGGCGGCAACGAGACCGGTGGCGAGGAGCAGGACGGCGGCGAGGGTGAGCAGGGTGTGGCGTTTCATGGTGTGTCTCCTGAGGTCTGGGGTGGCGCCGCAGGGCTCCGACCCTCGTTGGCTACTGCGGCGTGGGTTCCTCGGGTTTCCACCCGCGGCTCGTTCCCCGCCGTTCTGAGGCCATCCTAGGGTCCTCCGATCGCGGAGTCTTCAAGCCGACGCAAGGCTTTTGTAAGCGATGTAAATTCGTCTCCGGCCGAGCTTTGGGCTCCTTGGGCGGTTGCTAGACTGCCGCCGATGAGCGCTCCGAGGCAACGACCCGATCGTACCTATCTGCTGGTGGGCCTGTTGGGCGTCCTGCTGGTGACGCTCGCAACGCTCCAGTACCGGTGGATCGAGCAGCTGAGCGAGGCCGACGCCGAGCGCCGCCGCGTCGCCCTCGGCGTCGCCGCGGAGCGATTCGGTGAAGACCTCGACCGCGAGCTGACGCGCGCCTACCTCTATTTCCTGCCCGCCATGCACCACGCCGAGAGCGACCTTGGAGCGCGCCTCGCCGCGCGGCGCCGGTTGTGGATCGAGAGCGCTCCCTACCCCGAGCTTCTCGCCGGCATCTACCGTGTGACGCCGGTCCCCGATGGACCCGACCTCGGCCAGCTGGGACCCCAGGGGGA
>JAGQSE010000091.1:0-2834 GCA_020439725.1 Acidobacteriota bacterium | reverse complement strand
GGTGCTGCCCGACGCCCCTGCGCTCCTTTTGTGGGGTGGGCCGAGCTCTGACGGTGAACGCCCCCGGGACCTCGTCGTGCTGCTTCTCGACGCGGGCTTCCTCGAGGACGACCTCCTGCCGCAGCTCGTCGCGCGTCATTTCGGGGACGTCGGCGGGGACTACGAGCTCACCGTACGACGCGTCTCCGACGACCACGAGGTCTTCCACAGCGGTGCCACGGTGGCCGCCGTCACCGTCGAGGACGGGATGAGCTGGCCGCTCTTCCAGGTCCGCCCGTTTCCGGATCTTTTCGCGCTCGATCCGGGAGTCGAGCGGGGCCCCGGCGTCGCGGCGGAGTGGCTCCGGCGGCAGCGCGGCCGGCCGGTGGCGCCGCGCCATTGGCACCCGGGCTCCGGCCACCGGGGTGATGCCGGTTGGCGGCTCGAGGTGCGCTTCCGCGCCGGCTCCCTCGAGGCGGCCGTGGCACGCTCGAGACGCCGCAACCTGGCGGTGAGCCTCGGGGTCCTGGGGCTCCTGGCGGCGAGCGTGCTCCTGACGGTCCTCGCCGCACGGCGCGCCCAGCGCCTGGCACGCCAGCAGATGGAGCTCGTCGCCGGTGTCACCCACGAGCTCTACACGCCGCTGGCGGCCCTCCGCTCGGCGGGGCAGAACCTGGCCGACGGTGTGGTCCGCGAGCCCGAGCAGGTGCGCCGCTACGGCTCGTTGGTCGAGGAGGAGGGACGGCGTCTGTCGACCATGGTGCAACGGATGCTCGACCTCGCCGGGCTCGGCTCGGGGCAGCGGGTCCTGGCGCGGGAGCCGGTGGCCGTCGCGCCGCTGGTCGAGGCCGCGGTGGCCGAGTGTCGGCAGCTCCTGGCGGCGCGCGGCGTCGAGGCGGAGATCGATCTCGCGCCAGACCTGCCGCCGCTGCTCGGCGACCGCGAGGCGCTCCGCCGGGCGCTGGTCAACCTCATCGAGAACGCCGCGCAGCACGCCGCCGGAGGTGGTTGGGTGGGGGTGCGCGGGCGCCTCGGGCGCGGTGGCCGCCGGGTCCAGCTGGTGGTCGAGGACCGCGGTCCGGGCCTCGACGGCGAGGACCTGCCCCACCTCTTCGACCCCTTCTACCGCGGCCGGCGGGTCTCGAGCCAGATCCACGGCAGCGGTCTCGGGCTGAGCCTGGTGCAACGGATCGTTCGCGCCCACGGCGGTCGCGTCACCGCCGGTCCGGGCCACGGGGGCACGGGGGCCGCCTTCACCCTCGAGCTACCGGTGGCGGAGACCTCGTCGTGACGGGGTTCGTCGGGAGCGGACTCCGGGCGCCCTCGCGGCGCATCCTGCTGGTCGAGGATGAGCCGAGCCTGAGGCTGACCCTCGGCGACCGTCTCGCCGCCGAGGGCTACGCGGTCACCGCCGCCGAGGACGGTGAGCAAGCCTTCGAGCTCCTGGCGGCGGAGAGCTTCGATCTCGTGGTCCTCGACGTCATGCTTCCGGGCATCGACGGTTTCGAGGTCTGCCGCGAGATCCGTCGCCGCGGCCTCGGGCTGCCGGTGCTGATGCTCACCGCGCGCAGCGAGGTGGTCGACAAGGTCGTCGGTCTCAAGCTCGGTGCCGACGACTACCTGACCAAGCCTTTCGAGACCGCCGAGCTCCTGGCGCGGATCGAAGCGCTGCTGCGCCGCGGCTCCGCGCCTCTCGCCGAGAGTCCCGAGAGCTACGTCTTCGGTCCCGTCCGTGTCGACTTCCGCCGCGCCGAGGTGCGGGTCGACGATCGGCCGGTCGACGTCTCGAGCCTCGAGCTCCGGCTCCTCGCCTACTTCATCGAGCATCGCGGCGAGGTCCTCGGCCGCGACCGTCTCCTGGACGAGGTCTGGGGCTACGACGCGCAGCCGGTGACCCGTACCGTCGACGTCCACGTCGCCTCCTTGCGGCAGAAGATCGAGCCCAACCCGTCGCATCCCCGATATATCGTCACGGTGCACCGCCGGGGCTATCGCTTCGACGGTTGAGCCGTGGAGGATCGAGTCTTGGCCCAGCGCAACCATCCCCTCGTCCGCTATGCGGTGGACCACCCGGTGACCCTGAGCATGGCGCTCCTGGGCGTCGTGGTCCTGGGGGCGTTGTCGCTGACCCGCCTGCCCCTCGAGTTCCTGCCCAGCTTCTCGTCGTCGAACATCTCGGTCAACGCGCCCTATCCTTCGTCCTCGCCGGAGGAGGTCGAGCGCCTGGTGGTGCGCCCCCTCGAGAACTCGCTGGCGACCATCAACGGCGTCGACACGCTGGCGGCCAACGCCTCGGCCAGCGGCGCCAACATCAACCTCAGCTTCGTCGACGGCACCGACATGGACCTGGCGGCGGTCGAGGTGCGCGACCGCATCGACCGGGTCCGGGCTCAGCTTCCGGACGACCTGGAGCGTCTCACCGTGCGTCGCTTCCAGAGCACCGACATCCCGGTGATGCGCTTCGACGTCAGCGCGCCGTGGCCCCAGGCGCGGCTCTACGACTTCGCGGAGCGCATCCTCCAACCGCGTCTCGAGCGTCTCGAGGGGGTCGCCCAGGTCAACGTCGAGGGGCTTCGTCTGCCCGAGCTCGAGGTCAACCTCGATCCGGCGCGGATGCAGGCCCACGGTGTCGACCTCCGGCAGCTGGTCGAGGTCCTGCGCTCGAACAACCTCAACCTGTCGGCCGGTGACATCGAAGAGGGCTCGCGCAAGCTCCTGGTCCGCACCGTGGGTGAGATCGAGAGCCCCGACGAGCTGCGCCGTCTCCCCATCGGACCCTCGGGCCTCCGTCTCGAGGACGTCGGCGAGGTGATCTACACCTTTCCCGAGCAGGAGACCTTCAACTTCCTGAACGG
>JAGQSE010000090.1 GCA_020439725.1 Acidobacteriota bacterium | reverse complement strand
AGGAAGCCAAGGAGCTGAGCGATTACCTGAAGGATGTCCACGGCATCGAGCCCGCCGCAGGCGGCGGCGCGGTGGTGATGGCTGCCCCGGCCGACGGCGGCGGCGGTGGCGGTGGCGCCGCCGAGGAGCAGACCGAGTTCGACGTCATGCTGACGGCCGTCGGAGACAAGAAGATCAACGTCATCAAGGCGGTCCGCGAGGTCACCAGCCTGGGTCTCAAGGAGGCCAAGGACCTGGTGGAGTCGGCGCCGGCGAAGATCAAGGAAGGCGTCTCCAAGGCCGAGGGCGAAGAGATCAAGAAGAAGTTCGAAGAGGCTGGAGCTCAGGTCGAGCTCAAGTGATCGAGCCCGCAGCTGGTCTCTCGTCTGTCGATGAGAAACAGGGCCTCCGGCCTCGTGGCGAGGCCCTGACAAGCAGTCACCATGCCTTTGGCGCCGGCCGCAAGCGCGGCCGCAAGGGCATGGTGTCCGCTGTTTTTGTTCCAGCAAGCGGCAACTTCCCGGCGGGTCGCTTCCTCGCGGCACCGCCCAATGGTCTCACCCCGCGCGGCGCTGCCGAAACCGGCAGTGCCCGAGGAGTCCGTGTCGGAGAAGCATCCGCCGGCGCTTCCGGCTCCTCCCGCCGAGCTGGCCGGGCTCGGCTCCCGTTCTCAAGGATCGCAGAGGTCATTCAATGAGCAGCAACACCAACGGGCACAGCGGCGGCCGTTCGCAAAACGGCCGACGGCGCGATTTCTCGCGCATCGCAACCTCCTTGCCGATTCCCAACCTCATCGACGTCCAGCGGAAGTCCTATGACCGCTTCCTGCAGATGAACCTGCTCCCCGAGGAGCGGGACTCGCAGGGCCTTCAGGCGGTGTTCACCGGGATCTTCCCCTTCTCCGATTTTCGGGAGACCTGCTCCCTCGACTTCGTCAAGTACTCGATCGGCGACTGGCAGTGCAAGTGCGGCACCCTCGAGGGCCTCGAATACTTGCGCATGACCTGCGTCAACTGCAGCGCGAAGATCATGACCGACCACCCTCTCGAGGAGACGGTCACGTGTCCCGAGTGCGGCTTCGTCAACCGCAACCAGGTCACGAAGTGCGACACCTGCGGCTACCCGGTCGACCTGCAGCTCAAGTACTCGATCCAGGACTGTCAAGAGCGCGGTATGACCTTCGCGGTGCCGCTCAAGGTGACCTTCCGGCTCTTTGTCTATGACAAGGACCCGGAGACCGGCGCGCGCATGATGCGCGACGCGAAGGAGGAGGAGGTCTACTTCGGGGACATCCCGTTGATGACCGACACCGGCACCTTCGTCATCAACGGAACCGAGCGGGTCATCGTCAGCCAGCTGCACCGCAGCCCCGGCGTGTTCTTCACCAAGGAAGGGCCCCGCGCCTACCTGGCGAAGATCATCCCCTACCGCGGCTCGTGGGTGGAGTTCGAATACGACCAGAAGGACGTGCTGTCGGTGCGCATCGACCGGAAGCGCAAGTTCCACGGCACCGTCTTCCTCCGCGCCCTGGGCCTCGAGAGCGATGAACAGATCCTGCGCCAGTTCTACACCGGCGTCGGCCTATCCGTGGGCGAAGGGGGCAGCGCTCGCCTGTCGCTGCCGCCGGCGATTCTCGACCAGGAGCGCCAGAAGGACCGCCAGAGCCGCGGTCGACGCGAGTCGTACCCGATCTTCGCCGGTCTGTCGCTGGTCAAGGAGCACGTCGAGACGCTGGCCAAGGGGCAGAACGTCGAGATGGACGTCACCCTCACCGCCCTCGAGCGCGCGCTGTTCATCGCTGACGTCGTGGATCTCGATACCGGCGAAGTGCTCTTCGAAGGCAACGACCTGGTGCCCGAGGATCTCCACGAGCGCATCGACGGCCGCAACGTCACCCCTCTCGAGGTCTTCTTCCCCGACTGGGAGCTGTGCGGCAACACGCTGTCGAACACCCTCGCGAAGGACACGACCACCAACTCGAAGGAAGCTCTCATCGAGATCTACCGGCGCATGCGCCCCGGTGATCCGCCGACCTTGGAGAGCGCCCGGTCGCTGTTCTACGGCATGTTCTT
>JAGQSE010000089.1 GCA_020439725.1 Acidobacteriota bacterium | reverse complement strand
TGCCCGCCGACGACTACACCGACCCCGCCCCGGCGACCGCGTTCACCCACCTCGACAGCACGGTGAACCTCGAGCGCGGCATCTCCGAGAAGGGCATCTACCCCGCGGTCGACCCGCTGGCTTCGAGCAGCCGCATCGTGGCTCCCGAGTACCTGGGTGAGCGTCACTATCGCGTCGCCCGCCAGGTGCAGCAGATCCTCCAGCGGTACAAGGACCTGCAGGACATCATCGCGATTCTCGGTGTCGACGAGCTGTCCGAGGACGACAAGGTCATCGTCGCCCGGGCGCGGCGCATCGAGCGCTTCTTGTCGCAGGCGTTCTTCGTCGCCGAGCAGTTCACCAACTTCCCCGGCGTCTACGTCAAGCGCGAGGACACCATCCGCTCCTTCGAGGAGCTGTGCAGCGGCAAGTGGGACCACCTTCCCGAGGGCGCCTTCATGTACGTCGGCACCATCGAGGACGCTGCCAGGCGCGCCGAAGAGATGAAATGACGAGCGTGTCTCGTCCGGCCCTCGGGGGCCTTGGACGAGGCCGCTCGGCGAGGTCCAGAGCATGACGAAATCGAGAACTCTGCACTGCTCCGTCGTGACCCCGGAGGCGACGATCTTCGACGGCCCGACGGTGAGCGTGGTCTTTCCCGCCTACGACGGCGAGATGGGGATCCTGCCCAACCACGCGCCGCTGCTGACCCGCCTCGGGGTCGGAGAGTTGCGCATCACCCGGCCCGAAGGCGAGGTCCTGCGCTACTACGTCGAGTTCGGTTTCGCCCAGGTGGTCGACAACCGGCTCACGATCCTCACCGAGCAGGCGCTACCGGTGGCCAAGCTCGACCGCGCGGCCGCTGACGCCGCGCTGGCGGCGGCCCAGGCCATGCCCGGCGGTACCGCCGAGGCCACCGAGGCGCGCGACAAGGCGCTGGCTCGCGCCCGGGTGCAGCGCAAGCTCGCTCCTTGACGCCGATTCACTCCGCCGCTTCCCGCGGCGGCAGCGGACTTCCTTTGCTGGCCCGGCCGATCCCATCGCGGATCGGCCGGTTTCCGTTTGGCAGGGGCGAAGCGTACGGCCGGTCCAGGGTGAGTCGTTCCGCCTACCCCGGGGTCCGTTCTGTCGGGGCTGTCGCAGCCGGCGGCGCATCGGTGGGCTCGCCGACCTCCACGGAATCACCGCTGGTCGGTTCGCTGCTTCCCCCGGTGGCTTCCTCGACCCCGGTCGCGTCTTCCTCGCTCGCCTCGCCGGTGCCCGCCTCGATCTCCGCCAGGAGCTTCTGCAGCCGCTGGTGGACTGGGCCGTCGGCGACCAGGAGAGTGACCGTATCGATCTGCGGATCGTCTTCGAGATCCGGGCGGAAGACGATGGACGTGTCGCGCCAGGCGGCGAGCAGCAGGAGCTGGTTGGGGAACTCGTCGAGCAGGTCCTTGATCAGAGCCGGGAGATGCTTGTCGGTCCAGGGCAGGTCGAGGGTCCGCGCCTCGCCATTCTCGAGGCGCCGGATCCACGCCGGGACCTTGATGTCGCGACAGCCCAAGAGGTCGATCCAGGCACGGGACCGGCGGCCGAGCTCGTCGGGGGGACGCTGCAGCGCCACCACCGGGTGCTCGATGCCGAACTCGTGATGCACCAGCTCCGCGACCAGTAGGTTGAGCTCGTCGTTGGTGGTGGCGGCGATGATGATCGAGTCGCTCTCGACCCCCGCCTGCTCATAGGTGCCCGCGTCCCGCGCGTCACCGCGCACCGTCTCCATGTCGCGGCGACGGAACTTTTCGAGACGCCAGGACACCGAGTCGACGACGACGGTGGTCCGGCCCGTCGCCTGGACGACGTCGGCGATGGCCTCCGCAAGGGGGTTGGCGCCAACCACCACCACCCGCCGGCGTGAGGCATCGCTCTTGTACCCGAGGGCCCGCGGCAGCACCACCGACATCAAGGTCGCCCAGGCACCGGTGGCGAGGATCGCCAGATAGACGAGGCCCTCGAGCAGGCTGCCACCGGCCAGGTTGGCGGCCTCGAGCTGGCGTGCGGCGAGGGAGGCGACGGCGGCGGCGACGATGCCTCGGGGTGCGGTCAATGCGAGGAAGGTCCGCTCCTTGAATCCCAGCTGCCAGGGCATCACGGAGAGGAAGACCGCGGCGGGCCGGATCAGGAAGATCAGCCCCAGCGCCACCAGGACGCCGCGCCAGCCGAGGCCGATCACCTCGTTGAGCCGGAGCTGGCCCGACAGCAGGATGAAGAGGACGCTGATCAGCAGGGTCGTGAGCTGTCCCTTGAAGGCCTTGAGCGGTGCCAGGTCGGGCACGCGCGAGGCCGACAGCGTGAACCCCATGACCACCGACGCGAGGATTCCGCTCTGGTGCGCCTGGTGCTCGGAGACCATGTAGACAAGCATCAAGAGAGCCAGGATCACCAGGTTGCTGAGCTCGGAGTCGAAGAGCCGGCCCCGAGCCACGGCGCGTCCCAGCGCGCCGCCGACGAAGCCCAGAACGCCGCCGGTGGCGGTGACCAGCAGCACCTGCTGGCCGACCCCGCTGAGCGCCATCCCCTGGAGCTCGATCCATTGCAGCACCAGGTAGGCGAGGAGCGCCCCGATGGCGTCGATGATCAGGCCTTCCGACAGCAGGACCGTCTTGACCGCCCGCGGCGCGATGGTGTGCCGCAACAGCGGGGCGATCACCGTCGGGCCGGTGACCGTGACGATGGCTCCGAAGAGCGCCGCCGTCGGCCAGCCCATGCCGACCACCAGGTGGGCGAGCCAGGCCGCTCCCACACCGGTGACCGCGACGCCCAGGGTCAGAAGGTTGCGCAGCGCGCCGCCGACCTTGCGCAAGCGATCGGGATCGAGCGACAGGCCCCCTTCGAAGAGAATGACCGCGACCCCGAGGTGGATCAGCGCCTCGAGCGAATCCCCCAGGACCTGGGGGTGGAACCAGCCGAGCACCGAAGGCCCGGCGAGAATGCCGAGGAGCAACAGCGGCAGGATCGCTGGCAGCTTGAACCGCGCGGCGGCGACCTGCGCGACGATGCCCAGGAAGGTCGCGAGGACCAGCGTATCGAGGATCATCGACGCCCTCCCGTTGCCACCCCGGCCCCTCCCGTCCCGAGCCGGAGTCGGCTAGTCGCGAACCACCGGCAGCAGCTCTTGGCCGCCAGCCAGGTCGTGGGGGACGCAGATGCGGTGATGGAGGATCTCCTGCTGCCGCTCGGTGAGGTCGCGGAGCGTGGTACCGACGAGAATCCCCTCGACCGCGCGTTTGACGTCGAGGAAGACCTCCCGCAGGACGCAATGGTCGGTGCCCACGTCGATGGTACAGGGCAGGGCCAGAATCTGGTCGATCGAGGTGACCTGGCCCTCGAGGACCAGCAGGATGTCGCGGAGATTGATCTCCTCCGCCGGCCGGGCCAGGCTGTGGCCACCCTGGGGTCCGCGGTGCGAGAACACCAGCCGGTGCTTCGACAACAGGGCCAGGATCTGTCGCAGATAAGGCTCTGGAATCCCCTGGTGACGCGCGATCTCATGGCTCGTGACCGGCTCCTCCGAGGCCCTCGAGGCTAGGTAGAGCATCGCGCGGATGCCGTACTCGCCCTTGGTCGAGATTTTCATTTCAGGGCCGAGACTAGCACAGGGGGGCTTTGCACCCGGAGGGCGTCGATCCCGAGGGCGAGGCGCCGCTGGGCGCAACAGCACAGAGGCTCACGCGAACCGCGAGGCGATGGGACCAGCGAGTTGTGAAGCGGGTTTCAGACCAGCGGTAATGGTTGGGAGGCAGGGATTCGAACCCCGATTCTGCGGTCCAGAGCCGCATGTCCTACCATTGAACGACCTCCCAGAGGGCGCCAAGGTTACCCAAGCGTCACAGGGCTCGTCAAGGGTCGCTTGCCGAGCCCCGGAGGATCAGGCTGAAGCGGAACGGGAAGCGCTTCTTGAGCTCGACGAGGGGCCATCCGGCGACCAGGTGGCGGAGGTCGTCGAGGCTCCAGGCGGCGGCGGCGGAGAGTACTCCGTCGACGTAGGCGACGCGGCCGGCGCCGGCGAGACGGAGCAGCGGCCGGATCACGAGGCGTAGCCAGGGCGAGGCCCGGAGGTCGATGATCGCGACTCCGCGCGACGCCACGCGGCGCATCTCGCGGAGGATGGCGCGGTTGGTCTCGGCGCCGAAATGGTGCAGGAAGAGGGTCGACAGCGACCAGTCGACGGCGCCGTCGGCGAAGGGCAGCGCATCCGCCGAGGCGACGACGCGAAGCTGGCCTGGAAAGCGACGGCTGGCGAGGAGGTGCCGCAGCTTGGCATCGAGACCCACGACCTTCGCCGTGACACCGCGTCGTTGGAGCCGGGCCGCCAGGTCCGCCGCCACGTCCCCGCTGCCGGTACCGACGTCGAGGAGGCGAAGGGTCGCCGAACCACCCGCCGCTGAGGCCGCGATGGGTGCCACGAGCGCTCTTCGCACCGGGCCGTAGCCGAGCAGCAACCCGTTGACCCGGCGCAGGTCCGCGAGGGCGCGCTCGGTCTCGGCGATACTCAGCGAGTCGCCGTCCATGAGCTCCTCGGGAGGTGAGCTACGGGTGAGGTCGGGGTGCATCGGGAGCGAGGAGAATCGTAGGACTGGTCGACGAGAGGACGCCCTCGGCGCCGGGGCGCGCCCTTGGGCGATGGGATACTATCGCCTGCCAGAAACAGCGAGTCGATTCAGCCCGGACCGAGAGCGAAGGCTCCGGGTGCCGCCGCCGGTTCCGGCACTCCCACATCGAGGACGACCAAGGCGTTGCCTGCCACCCCGGTTCCAACCCGCGACAGCGATCCGCGTGCGGTGCGCCGCGAGCCCATGCCGCCGGCCCGCGGTCAGCGCGAGGTCTTGGCCACCGCCCTGCCCATCGGCGGCGGGCTGCTCGCGCTGGCGCTCCTCGCCCAGTGGGGCGGCGGCCTCCCCGGCTTCGGGCTTCCGGGGCAGGGCGGCCTTGCGGCCTGGATTCTCTTCGCCGTCGCCGTGACGCTGTGCCTGCTCCACCGTCCCTTCGACGGTTCGACCCTCGGGGTCGCCGCCGTCGTGCTGCCGGCGGCGTTGCTCGAGCAGGGAGGGGTCGGGGCGGCTCTCGCGGCGGCCGTGGCGTCCCTGGCCGCCGATTCGATCCGCCGCCGGCTCCGCCGCCACTCTCCCTTCGTCGGCCCCGAACGCCGGCGTATCGTCCGTTCCCTCGAGACCGCCGGTACGCTGACCCTGGCGATCCTCGCCGGTGCCCTGGCCGGCGCCCTCGTTCGGAACGTCTCGGAGGTCGAGCGGCTGGCTGTCGCCGGCGCCGTCTATGTGCTGGTTCTCGCCGGCCTTCGTTTGCTCGACAAGAAGCTCCGCCGTCCGTTCCGCGCCATCCCCTGGGCCGCATCGCTGCTACCCCTCGCCACCGACGGCCTGGCATGGGCTGCCGGTGTCGCGGTCGCCGTGGTCGCCGCCCGGGTCGGCTGGACCATCGCCGCGGTGCTGCTCGCGGCCTTCGCGCTCCTCGCCCTCGAGACCGGGCGCAACGCCCTGCGGCATGGGATGTCCGAGCAGAGGGTCAGCGACCTCGAGCGTCTCTCTCGCGCCAGCCGGCGCATCGCCGGCGACGGCCGCGAGCGCGGTCTGGTCTCGGTGGCCGAGCGGATCCGTATCGAGTGCTCGAACGTTCTCCACTTCCAGTGGTTCCAGTTCGAGCTGCTGGCCCGCGACGCCACCTACCAGAGCTGGTGGGCGGGACCGGACCGGCGGCTCCACGAGGGCCGCCCGGAACCGCCGCCGTCACCCCCGCCGCTCCCCGGGATCCATCGCAGGAGCCACTGGCAGCGGGTCGAGCGCTCCCTCGAGACCGAGGACCAGCTCATCGGACGGCTGACCCTGTGGTGCGATCCGCGTCAGCTCGAGGCCGACTCGCTCGATCATCTCGACTCGCTCATGCCGCAGATGGTGGCGTCGCTCCAGCGCGCCCTCCTCGACCGCGAGGCCAAGGTCGACCCGCTCACCGGGCTGGCGCTGCGCCGCGTCCTCGAGGAGCGCCTCGATCGTGCCTACCGCCGGAGCGTGCAGGAGGGCACGCCCATGGCGGTGGTGATGTGCGACCTCGACCACTTCAAGAAGATCAACGACACCTACGGTCACGCCACGGGCGACCAGGCCCTCTCCGCCACCGCCGCGCTGCTCGCCGCCGAGACCGGTGACGACCACCTGGCGGCCCGCTATGGCGGCGAGGAGTTCACCCTCCTGCTCGAGGAAGCGGACGGGGACGAGGCGCTGGCCCTCGCCGAGCGGATCCGCGCCGCCGTCGAAGCCCTAGACGTCGTGGTCGACGGCCAGCGCATCCCGCTGACCCTCAGCCTCGGCGTGGCGGTCTTCCCCCAGCTCCACGTCAAGCGTCCGCAGGAACTCGTCGAGCTCGCCGACGAGGCGCTGTACGAGGCCAAGGGCCACGGTCGCAACCGCGCCCTGCTCCACCTCGGTCGCGGGCGCTTTCGTACCGCCGCCGGTGGTACGGTTAGTGGACAGGGCGACTCGAAACCCGTCGAGCCACCGCACATCTTTGCCTGAGCCGCCGCGCGCGACCCCCGATCGAGAGGCATGACCGTGTCCCGTAGCCTGGAAAGTGGTTCCGTCCTCAGCCGCAGCTTGGCCATGCTGATCGCCGACTTCCCGGCGCTTTTCGGCCTGTCGCTGCTCGCCTGGTCACCCCGCATCGTCCTTGCCGTGATCTGGCCCGAGATCGAGACCGGGGGCGACATCCGGCCGACGACCATCGTCGGGGTGCTGGCGACCATCGCCCTGGCCGTGTTCCTGGCACAGATCCAGACGGTCCTCGTCGCGCTCCGCCTGTGGCGCTCGGCGAGCGACTCGGAGATCAAGGTGGCTCGGAGCTCGCGGCTGCTCGTGCCGGTGGTGGTTTCGGCCGTGGCGGTCTCGGTGCTCACCGCCCTGGCCTTTGGTTTCTTCCTGATACCCGGCTGGATCGTCCTCGCCGGTCTCTTCGTCACCCTGCCGGCGCTGCTTGCCGAAGGCGGCTCCCCCTTCGCGGCCCCGGGGCGTAGCTGGCAGCTGATGGATGGTCACAAGCTGCCGATCTTCGCCCTGGTCCTGATGCTCTCGGTGGTCGAGCGCTGCTTCGATCTGCTGACCGACTACCTGAAGCTGCCGGCGCTGGTGGGGGTGTTCGCGGCGGTCCTGGTCTACGCCCTCCAGGCGGTCGCCGCGGTCGTCACCTACGAGGACCTGACCGGTCACGGCCCCGATCTGGTGCTCGCCGAGCCGCCCTCCGAGGCCGAGCTCGCCGAAGAGGATCGCTGACGTCGTGGCCACCGACCCTCGGGGCTCGGAGCTGGCCCGGCACTGGGATCTCGATCCCGCTGTCGATTTTTTGAACCATGGCTCCTTCGGCGCCTGTCCGAGGGTCGTGCTCGAGGCTCAGCGGGAGCTTCGCCAAGAGCTCGAAGCGCAGCCGGTGGCCTTCCTCGCACGCCGTCTCGAGACGCGCTTCGACGCCGCCCGCGAGACGCTTGCCGGCTTTCTCGGTGCCCGCGCCGAGGAC
>JAGQSE010000088.1:2148-10660 GCA_020439725.1 Acidobacteriota bacterium | reverse complement strand
TCCTGGGCGGCGCTCCGCTCGGGCGGGCCCTGGAGCCGTCGGCGGACGCGGCCGGGCGGACCGTCGTCGTCGTCGAGAACGATCTCTACCGGCGCGCTCCCGCAGCGGCGGTCGACGCGTTCCTCGACGGGACGGCGACCATCGTCGTCGACCACCTTCTCCACGCCACCGCCCGCCGGGCCGACGTCGTGCTTCCTGCCGCCACCTTCGCCGAGGGTGACGGGACCCTGGTGAGCTTCGAGGGGAGGGCCCAGCGCTTCTTCCAGGTCTTCGTGCCCGCGGAGGAGATCCCCGAGTCCTGGCGGGTCCTCGACCGACTGGCGGTCGCCTCCGGCAGGGCGCCGGAGCTCCGATGGCCGGGGTTCGCGGACGTCTGCGGCGACGTGGCGGCGAGCGCCCCCCTCCTGGCGCCGGTGGCGGAGCTCGTGCCGGAGGCCCCGATCCCGGGGTTCCGACTGCCCCGCCAGCCCCATCGCTACAGCGGGCGGACGGCCATGAACGCCGATCGCAGCGTCCACGAGCCACAGCCGCCGGAGGATCCCGACTCGCCCCTGGCCTACTCGATGGAGGGCCTGCCCGCCGAGCTCGATCCGGCCCTGGCCTCCCACTACCGGGCGCCGGGATGGAACTCGGTCTCCGGCCTGAACAAGCTCCAGACGGAGGTCGGCGGTCCGCTGCGCGGCGGCGATCCCGGGCGGCGCCTGCTCGAGCCGTCGTCCGACGGCGACGGCACCTCCTACCTCGGCACGTTGGATCTCGCCGAACCGATCCCGGAGGGCGCCCTCCTCGTCCTTCCCCAGCCCGAGGTCTTCGGCGGCGAGGAGCTCAGCTCCGGGGCGCCGGTCGTCGCCACCCGCTCGGGTGCGGCCCGGCTCCAGCTGTCCGACGCCGATTCCGAAGGCCTCGGTCTCGCCGAAGGCGACGAGCTCACGCTCGTGGTCGACGGCACCGAGGTCCGCCTGCCGGTCTCCCGGCGAGGCGACCTGCCGGCCGGCATCGCGCTGGTCCCGACGGGCCGTCCCGACGTGCCCTTCCTGTCCCTTCCGGCCCACGGAGTCCCGAAGCGATGACCGAGACGGCCCGCGCCCTGTGGAGCCTGGGGGGCATCGTTCTCGCGGTTCTCTCGCTGGCCGCCGGCCTGATCTGGGTCGAGCGGCGGCTCCTCGCCGTCTGGCAGGAGCGCTACGGGCCCAACCGGGTGGGGCCTCTGGGGCTCGGTCAGGTGCTGGCCGACACGGTCAAGCTCCTCTTCAAGGAGGACTGGATCCCGCCTTTCGCCGACCGACCGGTCTTCGTGCTGGCCCCGACCATCGTGATGATCACGGTGCTCACCTCCTTCGCCGTCGTCCCGGTGGCTCCGGGGATCGGCGTCGTCGACCTGAACGTCGGAGTCCTCTTCGTCCTGGCCATGTCGTCGCTCGGGGCCTACAGCGTGGTCCTGGCCGGGTGGTCCTCGAACAGCAAGTACTCGCTGCTCGGCGGCCTGCGGGCCGCCTCCCAGATGATCAGCTACGAGGTCTTCATGGGACTGGCGCTGATGGGCGTCGTCGTCCTGGCCGGGAGCTTCGACCTGCGCCGGATCGTCGAGGCTCAGCGCGACGGCTGGTTCTGCGGGCCCCAGCTCCTGGGTCTCGTCGCCTTCCTCGTCGCCGGCCTGGCGGAGACCCACCGCCTGCCCTTCGACCTCCCCGAGGCCGAGAGCGAGCTGGTCGCCGGCTTCCACTCCGAGTACTCGGGAATGAAGTTCGGGATGTTCTTCGTCGGCGAGTACCTCGGCGTGATCCTGATCTCGGCCCTGACGACGACCCTCTTCTTCGGCGGCTGGCTCGGTCCCTGGCTGCCGCCGGTCGTATGGTTGCTGCTCAAGACCTTCGTCCTCATCGCGTTCTTCGTCCTCTGCCGCGCGACGCTTCCGCGCCCGCGTTTCGATCAGCTGACCGGCTACGCCTGGAAGTGGCTGCTGCCCCTCACCCTCGTCAACCTCGCGGTGACCGGCGCGATCCGGCTCGCCCTGGAGGGCCCATGATCAGCCTGCTGCGCTCCTTCTGGCGGGTGCTGCGCCACACGTTCGCGCCCCGGGACACGGTCCAGTACCCCGAGGAACGACGGCGGCTCGCGGCGCGCTGGCGGGGCCGGATCATCCTGTCCCGGGATCCCGACGGCGAGGAGCGCTGCGTCGGCTGCTATCTCTGCGCCGCCGCCTGCCCGGTCGACTGCATCGCGCTGCAGGCGACCGAGGACGAGCACGGCCGGAGATACCCGGAATTCTTCCGCATCAACTTCTCCCGTTGCATCCTGTGCGGCTTCTGCGAGGAAGCGTGTCCGACCTACGCCATTCAGCTGACGCCGGACTTCGAGATGGGCGAGACCCGGCGGGAAAACCTGATCTACGAGAAGGAGGACCTCCTGATCGACGGGCCCGGGAAGTACCCCGGGTACAACTTCTACCGCGTCGCCGGGCTCGCCATCGGCGGCAAGGACAAGGGCGAAGCCCGCTGCGAGGCGCCGCCGGTGGACGTCCGGAAGCTGATGCCGTGATCGCCCTCTTCCGCCTGACAGCCAGGGTCGCCGTCGTCGCCACCGCCCTGGCCGTGAGCCGGCGCCACGCCGTCCACGCGCTCCTCTACCTGGTGGTCTCCCTGCTCGCCGTGGCCTTCTCCTTCTTCCTCCTGGGAGCGCCGTTCGCCGCCGCCCTTGAAGTCATCATTTACGCCGGGGCCATCATGGTGCTCTTCGTCTTCGTGGTGATGATGCTCGGGCTGGGGCCCGGCGCCCGCCCGGAGGAGCCCCGGCATCCGGACCGCTGGCTCGGGCCGGCGCTCCTCGGAGCCGTTCTCCTCGGTGAGCTCGTCTACGTTCTCACCCTGGGACCCCGGTCCGTCGAGATCGCCGCCGAGGTCGGGCCGAAGGCGGTGGGGACGGCGCTGTGGGGCCCCTATCTGCTCGGCGTCGAGCTGGTCGGGCTGCTGCTCCTGGCCGGTCTCGTCGGTGCCTATCACCTGGTCCGCCGGCCCCCGGGGAAGGAGAAGACCTGATGGCAGGGGAAGCCCTCGCCCTCGCGGCGGTCCTCTTCGCCCTCGGCCTGGTCGGGCTGTTGGTGCGCCGCAACCTGATCTTCGTCCTCCTCTCCCTCGAGGTCATGCTGAACGCCGCCGGTCTCGCCTTCGTCGCCGCGGGAGCCCGCTGGGGCCAGCCCGACGGTCAGGTGACCTTCCTCTTCATCCTCGCCATCGCGGCGGCCGAGGTGGCGGTCGGCCTGGCCCTGGTGCTGCGCCTGCAGACCGCGTTCCGCTCGCTCGACCCCGACGCGGCGAGCCGGCTCGGAGGCTGACCCGTGCTCGACCTCCTCTGGCTCGTCCCCGTCCTCCCGCTCGCCGGCTTCCTCGCCCTCACGTTCGCCGGCCGGCGCCTGGCGAAGCCGGCGGTCACCGCGATCGGCGTGGGCTCGGTCGGGCTCTCGTCGTTGGTGGCCGGTGCCGTGGCGGCGGCCTTCCTCGGGCACATGCCACCCGGCGGCGTCCACCGCCAGATCCTCTGGCGCTGGTTCGACGTCGCCGGTCTGCGACCGGAGATCTCCCTGCACCTCGACGCTCTCTCCCTGGTGATGATCCTGGTGGTCACCGGGGTCGGCTTCCTCATCCACCTCTACTCGGCCCAGTTCATGGAGGAGGATGCCGATTTCGCCCGCTTCTTCGCCTCGATGAACCTCTTCGTGGCCATGATGCTGGTCCTGGTCCTTGCCGGCGACCTCCTGCTCCTCTACCTGGGCTGGGAGGGGGTCGGCCTCTGCAGCTTCCTCCTGATCGGTTTCTGGTACGGCGAGCCCGCCAACGTGCTCGCCGCCCGCAAGGCCTTCGTCGTCACCCGGGTCGGGGACGTCGCGATGGCGATCGGCCTCTTCATCCTCGTCGATCGCCTCGGGACCCTCGACCTCCAGGCGGTCGTCGCGCGGGCGGAGGCGCAGTGGGCTCCCGGTTCCGCCGCCGTCGTGGCGGTGGCGGCCCTGCTTCTCGGAGGGGCCGTCGGCAAGTCGGCGCAGCTTCCGCTGCAGACCTGGCTGCCCGATGCGATGGCCGGGCCGACGCCGGTCTCCGCCCTGATCCACGCCGCCACGATGGTCACCGCCGGGGTCTACCTGGTGGCCCGGACCGGGGGACTCTTCGAGCTGGCGCCGTCGATCCGGACGGCAGTGGCCGTGATCGGAACCGCCACCCTCCTCCTGGCCGCCGGCGCCGCGCTGGTCCAGCGGGACATCAAGCGGATCCTCGCCTACTCGACGATCAGCCAGCTCGGCTACATGTTCCTCGGCCTCGGCGTCGGATCTGCCTCGGCCGCGATCTTCCACCTGGTGACCCACGCCTTCTTCAAGGCTCTCCTCTTCCTCGGCGCCGGCGCCGTGATCTACGCCTGCCACCACGAGCACGACATCTTCCGCCTCGGAGGGCTCCGTCGATCCCTGCCCACGGTGACCTGGACCTTCGTCGCCGGGGCGGCCGCCCTGGCCGGCTTCCCGCTCGTCACTGCCGGCTTCTACAGCAAGGACCTCGTCCTCTGGCGAGCCTTCGCCGGTGGCCATTTCTTGCTGTGGGGGGCCGGGCTCCTCGGCGCCTTCGTCACCGCCCTCTACTCGTTCCGGCTGGTCTTCGTCGTCTTCTGGGGCGAGACGGGAACCGAGGCCGGGGCTCGCCCGGGCTGGCGGATGACGGTGCCCCTGACGATCCTGGCGGCGCTTTCGCTGGTCGGTGGCTGGCTGGGACTGCCGGCGGTCCTGGAGCCGGTCCTCGGTGCTGCCGAGGAAATGGCGGAACCGCACGGAACGGAGCTCCTTCTCCAGGTGCTGGCCGGCGTCGTCTCGCTGGGCGGGATCGCCCTGGCCTGGGCCCTCTACGGCCGCCCGGGCCGGCACGGGGATCCGGTGGCCGACGCGCTGGGCCCGGTCGGTCGCTGGTGGCGGGCGGGTTGGGGCTTCGATGCTCTCTACGACCGTCTCTTCGTGCGCCCCTACGATGCCGTCGCCCGGGCTCTCGAGAAGGATCCGGTGGACCGGCTCCCGGCGGCCGCCGCCGGTCTCGCCCGAGGTTTTCATCGGGCCCTGGCCCTCACCCAGAACGGGCGGCTCCGGTGGTACGCCCTGAGCCTCGCTGCCGGCGCCACTTTCGCCCTCTACCTGGTGCTCACCCTCTGAGGTTCCCGCGGTGAAACTCGTCGCCCTCGTCCTCGTCCCCCTCCTCGGCGGGCTCCTCGCCTGGCCCCTCGGGCGGCGTCGGACCGAGTGGGCGCGGATCGCTGCGGTCCTGGCCCTCGGCGTCGACCTGGCCCTGGCCCTCTCGCTCCTCGGACCGGCGGGTCCCGGCGGCTGGTTGGCGACGTTCGAGCTCCCTTGGATCCCCTCCCTCGGGATCGGTCTGCGTCTCGGCCTCGACGGGCTGAGCCTGGTCCTGGTGCTCCTGACCCTGCTCGTCGGGCTGCTCGCGGTCTTCGCATCGTGGAGCGAGATTCGAGAGCGCGTGGGCTTCTTCCACTTCAACCTCTGCTGGGTCCTGGCAGGGATCCTCGGCGTCTTCCTGGCCCTGGACCTCGTCCTCTTCTACTTCCTCTGGGAGCTGATGCTGGTGCCGATGGTCTTCCTGATCGCCCTCTGGGGACACGAGCGGAAGACCTACGCGGCGATCAAGTTCTTCCTCTACACCCAGGCGAGCGGTCTCCTAATGCTCCTGGCGATCCTCGGTCTGGGCCTGGCCCACCAGCGGGCGGCCGGATCCTGGAGCTTCGCCTATGGCGATCTCCTCGGCGTGAGCCTCGAGCCGACGCTCGCCCTGTGGCTGATGCTCGGGTTCTTCGCCGCCTTCGCCGTCAAGCTGCCGGTGGTCGTGCTCCATACCTGGCTCCCCGACGCCCACTCCCAGGCTCCGACGGCGGGCAGCATGGTCCTTGCCGCCCTCCTGCTGAAGACCGGGGCCTACGGTCTCCTGCGCTTCGCGATCCCCCTCTTTCCCGACGCCTCGGTCCGGTTCGCCCCCGTCGCCATGGTCCTGGGGGCGATCGGGGTGATCTACGGGGCGGTCCTCGCCTTCGCCCAGACGGACCTCAAGCGCCTGGTGGCCTACACCAGCGTCAGCCACCTCGGCTTCGTGCTCCTCGGCATCTACGCCTGGACTTCTTTCTCGCTCACGGGAACGGTCCTGCAGATGGTCGCCCACGGGCTGTCCACGGGCGCTCTCTTCGTCCTGGCCGGTGCCCTCTACGAGCGCACCCACACTCGGGACCTCGAGCGGCTGCGCGGTCTCGCACCGGTCGTTCCCCGCATGGGGGCGGCGGCCCTCTTCTTCGCCCTGGCGTCCCTGGGACTTCCGGGGTTGGGGAACTTCGTCGCCGAGTTCCTGGTCCTCGTCGGCGCCTGGGAGGTGCGACCGATTCCGACGACGATCGCGGCCCTGGGGCTGGTCGCCGCGACCCTCTACTCGCTGCGCTTCTTCCAGCGGGCCTTCCACGGACCTGCGGCCGAAGCGGAGCTCGCCGACCTCCGGCCCCGGGAGCTGACGGTCCTCGGCGCCATGGGCGTGGCCCTCCTCTGGCTGGGGCTCGCTCCGCAACCGCTCTTCGAGGTCGTCGCGCCCGCCCTGGACGTCCTGCTCCGGACCGCGGGAGGGACGCCGTGAGCGGGGAGACTCCGATGGTCCTCCTGCCCCTCGGGATCACCGCGGCGAGCGCTCTGGCGGTGATGCTGGCCGCGGCCGTTCGCGGCCCGACTCCGCGTGCCGCGACCGGGAGGGCTGCGGAAGCGCTCTCGGTCCTCGGTCTGGCGGCGGCGTTGGGGAGCCAGCTGGCGGTCGCCGGCGCCGCGCCGAGACGGGTGACGCCCCTCTTCGTCTTCGACGGGGTGAGCTCGATCCTCGGAGCGGTGGTCCTGGCCTCGGCCCTCGCCGTCGTCCTCCTGGCATCCGCGTACCTCCGGCGCCTCGACGAGCCCTGGGAAGAAATCTACGCGCTTCTTCTCCTCGGGACCGCCGGAGCCCTGGCCCTGACCTCCAGCGACCACCTGGTCGGCCTGGTGCTCGGCCTCGAGACCCTGAGCGTCTCCCTCTACGGCTTGGTCGCGTCGGTGAGGACGCGGGGCGACGAGGCCCTCGAGGCGGCGATGAAGTATCTCGTGCTGGCGGGGGCGGCCTCGGCCTTCCTCCTCTTCGGGGTCGCCCTCCTGTACGCGAGCGTCGGGACCCTCGAGCTCCCGGCGCTGACGGCCGAGCTCTCCGCCGGGACTCCTGCGGGCAGCGAGCTCGTAACGGTCGCGGGTCTCGCGTTCGTGCTGGTCGGCATCGGCTTCAAGCTCGCCCTGGTCCCCTTCCACCTGTGGACGCCCGACGTGTACCAGGGGGCCCCGGCGCCGATCACGGCCTTCGTCGCCACGGTCTCGAAAGGGGGCGTCGTCGCCTTTCTCCTCCGCCTGGTCGCCGCCGCCGGCGCCGTCGCCCGCCCCGAGGACGGAGAGGGGCTCTTCGTGGTGCTCGCTCTGCTCGCCGGCGCCTCGATTCTCGTCGGCAACCTGCTCGCACTCTTGCAGAGGGACGTCAAGCGCCTGCTCGCCTACTCGTCGATCGCCCACCTGGGTTACCTGCTGGTGGCCCTGCTGGCCGGCGGCGAGCTGGGACCGAGGGCGGCGGTCTTCTACCTGATCGCCTATGCCGTGACCATCCTCCTGGCCTTCGGGGTGGTCACGATCCTCTCCCGGGCCGAGCAGGAGGCAGGTGACCTCGACGCCTACCGGGGGCTCTTCTGGCGTCGGCCGATCCTGGCGTCGGCGATGGCGGCCGCGGTGTTCTCCCTGGCCGGGATCCCGTTGACCGCCGGCTTCGTCGCCAAGCTCTACCTGCTGCTGGCGGCCCTCGACGGGAGCCGCTTCGGCTTGGTCGGGATCCTCGTCGTCGGCAGCGTCCTCGGCCTCTACTACTACCTGCGGGTGGTGGTCGCCATGCTGGCGACTCCGGAGCCGGAAACGGCCGCATCCGAGCCGGTGGGGGCGAGCGGAGGGGTCGCCCTCGCCGGCCTCGGCGCCGTACTGATCTGGATCGGCGTGGCTCCGTCAGCGTGGCTGCGGATCCTGGGCATCTGGCTGGGGGGCTGAAGGAGAACGCGTGACTCAACCGAGCAGATTCGCGACGCAGGACGGCAACGAGGCTGCCGCCTCGGTTGCGTATCGGGCCAGTGAAGTCGTCGCGATCTACCCGATCACGCCGGCGTCCCCGATGGGGGAGCTGTCGGATGCCTGGGCCGCGGCCGGGCGCCCGAACCTCTGGGGGGACGTCCCCGAGGTCGTCGAGATGCAATCGGAGGCCGGCGCGGCGGGAACCCTCCACGGCGCCCTCCAGGCCGGGGCGCTGGCGACGAGCTTCACGGCGTCCCAGGGCCTGCTGCTGATGCTCCCGAATCTCTTCAAGATCGCGGGCGAGCTGACCCCGTTCGTCCTCCACGTCGCTGCCCGGACGGTCGCGACCCACGCCCTGTCGATCTTCGG
>JAGQSE010000088.1:0-2036 GCA_020439725.1 Acidobacteriota bacterium | reverse complement strand
TCCCCTTCCTCCACTTCTTCGACGGCTTCCGCACCTCCCACGAGATCCAGCGCATCGAGGTGCTCGACGACGGCGCCCTGGCGGCGCTGCTCGGCGACGAAGGGATCCGCCACCATCGGGAGCGGGCCCTGACGCCCGATCGGCCGCAACTGCGGGGGACCGCCCAGAACCCCGACGTCTTCTTCCAGGCCAGAGAAGCAGTGAATCCGTTCTATGCGGCCTGCCCCGAGATCGTCCGCGAGACCTTCGAGGAGCTCGCCGAGCTGACCGGCAGGACCTACCGATCGTTCGACTATCGCGGTCACCCGGAAGCCGAGCGGGTGATCGTCCTCATGGGCTCGGGAGCCCAGACGGCTGCCGAGACCGTCGATCGCCTGGCTGGCGCAGGCCACCGGGTGGGCGTGGTGACGGTCCGGCTCTTCCACCCATTCGACTGGCGGGGTTTCGTCGCCGTCCTTCCTCCCACGGTCGAGAGTCTCGCGGTCCTCGATAGGACCAAGGAACCGGGGGCAGCGGGTGAGCCGCTCTACCTCGAGGTGCTCGCGGCCATCGAGCAGGGCGACGCCAGTGGAACGGCACCGTGGGGTCGCCGGCCCCGGATCGTCCCGGGGCGTTTCGGACTCGCCTCGAAGGAGTTCCATCCCGGGAGCGTCGAGGCGATCTTCGAGAACCTGGCCGCGCCGGAGCCGAAGCGCTCCTTCACCGTCGGAATCGTCGACGACGTGACCCACACGTCCCTTCCGATCGAATGGGATGGCACCGAGCCGGCCGGTGGGCTTCGGGCGGTGTTCTACGGGCTGGGCTCGGACGGAACGGTGAGCGCCAGCAAGAGCACGATCCGGATCCTCTCCCGGGAGACCGGGCGACACGTCCAGGCCTACTTCGTCTACGACTCGAAGAAGGCCGGTGCCGTCACCGTGTCCCATCTGCGGATCGGAGACGAGGAGATCCGTTCTCCGTACCTGATCCGCCGGGCCGACGTCGTGGCCTGCCACCAGTTCCGCTTTCTCGAGCGGATGGACGTCCTCGACGTCGCGGCTCCGGGCGGGACGTTCCTCCTCGACTCCCCCCACGACCCGGAGGAGATCTGGGAGCACCTTCCCCTGGAAGTCCAGGAGGCGCTGCTCGAGAAGAACCTGCAGCTCTGGGTCGTCGACGCCCATCGGCTGGCGGCGGAGGTCGGCCTCGGTCCCCGGATCAACACGATCATGCAGGCGTGCTTCTTCGCCCTCACCGGTCTGCTTTCGGCAGACGTCGCCCGCGAACGGATCGGCCAGGCGATCCGGGAGAAGTACGGCAGAAGGGGAGGATCGCTGGTCGAGCGGAACCTCCGGGCCGTCGACGAGGCAGGCAAGGCCCTTCAGCGGGTCGACCTCTCGGAACGCAAGCCGGCCGGCCGGCCGCGGCCGGCGCTGATCCCGAACGGTGCTCCGGACTTCGTCCAGCGGGTGACGGCGCTTCTCCTGGCGCAGAAGGGGGATCTTCTGCCGGTCTCCGCCCTTCCGGTCGACGGCACCTGGCCGACGGCCACGGCCCGCTGGGAGAAGCGGAACGTGGCGACCGAGATCCCTCTCTGGGAGTCGGACCTGTGCATCCAGTGCAACCAGTGCGCCTTCGCCTGTCCCCACGCCGCGATCCGCTCCAAAGCGTACGAGCCCGAGGCTCTCGAGGACGCGCCCGAGGGATTCCCGTCCGTGGCCTACAAGGCGCCGGATCTCGGGGGGTTGCTCTACACCCTTCAGGTGGCGCCGGAGGACTGCACCGGATGCGGTCTCTGCGTGGAGGTCTGCCCGGCGCGAGATCGTTCTCGGCCCCGTCGCAAGGCGATCAACATGGCGCCGCAGGCTCCGGTGCGGGAGCGCGAGCGGGGCCGCTACCGCTTCTTCCTGGACCTCCCCGAGCTTCCGCGCGAGCGCCTGGCGCGCATGGATGCGAAGGCGTCCCAGTTCCTGCAGCCTCTCTTCGAGTACTCGGGAGCCTGCGCCGGATGCGGCGAGACCCCGTACCTGAAACTCCTCTCGCAGCTCTTCGGCGAC
>JAGQSE010000087.1:13123-15478 GCA_020439725.1 Acidobacteriota bacterium | reverse complement strand
CTGGTCGGCGCCACCACCCGCGCCGGTCTGATCTCGGCGCCGCTCCGTGCCCGCTTCGGCATCGTCCACCGTCTCGACTTCTATCGTCCCGAGGAGCTCGAGACCATCCTCAACCGCTCGGCACGGCTCTTGGACATCGCCATCGACCCCGGGGGCGCCGAGGAGATCGCCTGCCGCAGCCGTGGCACGCCGCGCATCGCCAACCGTCTCTTGCGCCGGGTGCGCGACTTCGCGCAGGTCGAAGGCAGCGGGGTCATCGACCGCGCGACGGCCCATGGCGCCCTGTCGATGCTCGAGGTCGACGAGCGGGGCTTCGATGAGCTCGACAGAAAGCTTCTCGGCACGCTGATCGAGCACTACGGCGGCGGTCCCGCGGGGCTTCGCGCGCTGGCCGCGGCGGTGGGCGAGGACAAGGGCACCCTCGAAGACTTCCACGAGCCTTACCTGATCCAGGAGGGCTTTCTCCAGCGCACGCCGCGCGGCCGCGTGGCGACCCGTCGTGCCTACGAGCACCTGGGCTTCAAACCGCCGGCGGGGTCGGCGCCGACCCTCTTCTGAGGTCGGTGTCGAGGTCCGGTTCTGAGGTTCGCTTGCGGCGCGCGGTCCTGATCTACAACCCGGTGGCGGGACGGCAGCGGGCGGCACGCCAGCTGATGCCGCTCCTGACCGCGCTCCGCGAGGCCGGCTTCAAGGCCGAGCCGACGCCCACCGCCGGTCCCGGTGACGCCACTCGGCTGGCCGCCAAGGCTGCGGAAGACGGCACGGTCGAGGCGGTTTTCACCTATGGCGGCGACGGCACCTTGCGCGAGGCGGCGGTGGGTCTCCTCGGCACCGAGGTGCCGCTCTGCCCGCTGGCCGGCGGCACCACCAACGTCGTCGTCCGCGCCCTGGGGCTGCCGCTCCGTCCGCTCACCGGGGCACGCCGTGCCGGCACGCTGGTGCGCCGCCGGATGGACGTCGGCCGGTGCGCCGACAAGCCCTTCCTGATGATGGCCTCGAGCGGACTCGACGCCAGCGTCTTGAACCGCCAGGACGCCGAGCTCAAGGCGCGTTATGGCCGCGCATCGGTGCTCGTCCAGGGGGTGGGGGAGTGGTGGACCTACGACTACGCCCCGGTGGTCGTCGAGGCCGACGGCAGGACCTTCGAAGCGAGCTTTGCGGCCTTGTGCAACCTGCCGCTCTACGGCGGCACCTTCCGGCTGGCACCCTCCGCCCGCCCCGACGACGGCCGCCTCGAGCTCGTGCTGTTCCATGGCAAGACTCGCGCCGCAACGCTCGCCTTCGCCCTCGCCGTCGCGCGCGGCAGCCATGTCCGGCGGGCCGACGTCCAGGTGGTCTCGGTGGAGGAGGCGGTCTTCGCCGGGCCCGAGGGACTGCCGATCCAGGTCGACGGAGACCCGGTGGTGGCGACCGCGCCGGTGCGCATCGATGTCGGGCCCGAGCGGTTGTGGGTCCTGGCGCCGCCCGACGCCTGAGCCCCTCGCGCCTTCTCCGAGCCGACCTTCAGCGGCCGGCCTTCAGAACAGGCGTCCGACCAGGGTCGGGATCACCGTCTCGACCCGCAGGATCCGCGGTCCGAGGTGGACCGCCTCGAGGCCGGTGGCCGTCAGACGCTCGATCTCGTAGGGGATGAAGCCGCCTTCGGGGCCCACCGCCAGGGTGACGGGGCCGTCGACCTGTCGCGGGCAGGGACCGCCCCCCGGCGGATGGGCGACCAGCCCTCGGCGGCCCGCGGCGAGCGCCGGCAGCTCGTCCTCGACAAAGGGCTTGAAGCGCCGCCGCAGCTCGACCACCGGCGGCCGCGTGTCCCCCGCCTGCTCGAGACCCAGCGCCAGCTGCGCCGCCACCGCTTGGGGTTCGAGGAAGGGGCTTTGCCAGTAGCTCTTCTCGACCCGGTAGGCGTGGAGCAGGAAGAGCCGCTCGATCCCCAGCGCCGCCACCGTCTGGAGAACCCGCCGCAGCACCTTGGGACGGGGTAGCGCCAAGACCAGGTCGAGGGGCAGCTTGGGTGGTGGCTCGCGATCGAGCGTCACCTCGAGGTCGAGGGTCTCCTCGTCGAGCCGCAGCACCCGACCGGTTCCCACAGACCCGCCGAGGAGGCCAACGCGCAGCTCGTCGCCGGTCTCGGCTCCGAGCACTGTGGCGGCATGCTCGCGACGCCGGCCGCCGAGGCGAACCCGGTCCGCGGCGACGAAGTCGCGTTCCTCGAGCAGCAGCAGGTTCACGGGGACGGAGCCGAGGTCAGCGGGTGGCCATGAAGTGCCAGCGAAGAGCGCCCTCGAAGCCGGCGAAGACCTCGGGCCGGATCCGCGCGTCGAGCTCGCGGAGGAGCGACGACAGGTGCTGGCCGCGGGC
>JAGQSE010000087.1:12565-13024 GCA_020439725.1 Acidobacteriota bacterium | reverse complement strand
CTCGCGCTTCAGGATCGACAGCTTCTTGTCGAGGCTCTTGGGGTCGTCCATGGGCAGTCGCTGCCACGGGGTGTAGGGCTTGGGTACGAGGACGCTGGCGCCGAGGTGGATGTGGCCGATGACGCGCTTCTTCCGCGCCAGCTCCTCGAGCATGATCTCGCGCGCCTGGGCAGCGAGCTCGACGATGCCGTAGACGTCGTCCAAGGTCTCGTCGGGCAAGCCGACGATGAAGTAGAGCTTGAGGTGCGGCAGACCGCTGGCGAAGATCATGCGGATCTTCTCGAGCAGGACGCGGTTGGGGATCGGTTTGCCCATCTTGATCCGCAGCTCGTCGGTGCCGGTCTCCGGTGCCAGGGTGATCGACCGCCCGCCGGAGGCCTGGATCGCATCGAGGACGCCCGCGGTCACCGCCGGGATCCGGATCGAGGAGACCGAGGTGCGGAAGCCCATCTCGACGCC
>JAGQSE010000087.1:0-12494 GCA_020439725.1 Acidobacteriota bacterium | reverse complement strand
CGCGCCCGTTCCATGGCCTCGAGGATGAACTCGGTGGGGTGCCAGCGGAACTTGCCCATGCCGAAGGTCGCCCAGCAGTAGCGGCACTTCTCGGGGCAGCCGCGCGACATCTCGACCAGGAACTTGTCGGCGAACTCGGTGTGCGGGGTGACGATGGCGGTGGTCGGCAGGCTCCCCGGCTGCTTCATCTGCTCGGCGCCGAGCTCGAGCTTCTGGAGCTTCTCGAGCCCGCCGTGCTCCTCGGGTTGGTGGAAGCGGGGCACGTAGAAACCCGGCACCGCCGCCAGCCGCTCGATCACCGCGTCGCGGTCCTCTTCCTCCTCGAGGGCTTCGAGGAGCGGCTCGAGGACGTTCTCGCCAGCGCCCAGCGGGAAGACGTCGACGAATTCGGACATGGGAAGCGGGTTGATGGTGGCGCAGGAGCCCCCCATGACGATCAGCGGATCCCAGGGCCGGCGCTCTTCGCGGCGAAGCGGGATGCTGCTCCGCTCGAGCATCTGGAGCAACCGGACGTAGTCCTCCTCGAAGGACACCGAGAAGGCGACGCAGCCGAAATCGTCGAGGGGCCGGTCGTTCTCGACCGAGATGGGCCGCCCCGCGCCGTCGGCGAACAACCGCTCGCACACCCAGCCGGGCCGCCGGTGGATCAACTCGTAGACCCGCTGGAAGCCGAGGCTCGACATGCCGATGTGGTACGTGTTCGCGTACGCCAGCGCCAGCCGGTGCGCGCCGTGACGCGGCAGCTCCACCACCGGCCGTTCGTCGGCGCGGTGGCGGCTCCAGTCCTGGGGCTTTGGAGAGGTCGAAGTTCTGCGTTTCATTGCACCACAGGGTCGAAAACCGAGGTATATTACTGGATTAAGTTCGTGCTCGGCAACCACGGTACGAACGGAATCTCAGCACGGGAGCTCTCGAAAATGCAGCTAGTCGGTGATCGACTCCATAGGCTTGCTCGAGAGTGTCGGGTACCGACAGAGGCTCATCTGTTCGCCAGAAGTGCATTTAGTCGATACTACTATGCTGCCTTCTTGGAGCTGAGGTCTGCGTTGAGGGTTATTGACTCGCGCTGGGAAAAGCCTGAGCACGAGAACCTTCCTTCTCTTCTGTCTAAGGTGGGTCGAGTTGCGAGTAAGGAGGTGAAGCGCCTTCGAAAGATACTGCAGTATCAAGATCCTTCTGTAGAGTCACTCTTGTCTGAAGCCCTGGATGCCGCCAAGGAATTAGAGGACCTGTTTTCGAGTGCGGTAGGGGTTAGAGTTGCTGCTGACTATTATCCCGAGGTGCCGGTGGGCAGCAAGGCGGAGGATTTTCTGTTGAAGGGGTGTTCACTAAGGACGGCGAGTCGCTGGCACAAAAGAGCCCAGGGCGGCGCTAGTGTTCTGTTGCGAGTTTGGAGAGAGTTGGGGCTGACGCCGATACCCTGAGGCATCCTGGCTCAGGGCGGCGCGAGGAGGCGCTTTTGTAGCGAGCTTTCCTTGCGTGCTGCTTCCAGTGCTAGCGAGACGGTGGAGTCTATCGATGGAATTTTCTCGTGACGAGGATCTGAGAGCGCTCGAGGCTGCTCTGGCGCAAGCGTTCTTGGCGCAATCGCTGGATCTGGTTAGGTCTGTGCATATAGCTTCGGTCGACACCGGCGCGGTTCGAGTGTGGCTGGGGCTGCGAGTTGCCGAGGTGGATGCCGCAAAGATAAGAGATTTGAAGTCGATGGTAAAAAGCTTCTTTTCTCTGTATGGGCGCAGTGAAGTCCTTTTGGGTTTTGTCGACTTTTTGGGAGAGCCCGGGACTTTGCCCATTCTTCGTGCGATCAAGATAGAGGCTCCCGTTTCCCTTCGTAGGCTTGTTGAGGCGTTAAGTAGGAAGGGTTTTATGGTCCCCAGTGAGTCTTGGCTCAGAACCAGATTGGATACGCTCCGACGAAAACGCTTGCTGGTCTGGTCTAAGGGGGGGAGCTACTCTCTCTCTGAGGCAGGGCTTCGAGTAGTCCGTCATGGAGTAGGCAAGAGAAGCTCTGACGTTGAGAGGGTCCTTGCTCTGGGGAGGCGCAAGTGGTAACTTCATCTTCGCGGCGGAGGTGTTCCGCGAGGGTGTGCATCACACCCCTTTTGCGAAGGCTAGTCATAGAAGGGCGCCAGCTCAGAGGCCGGCGCTCCTTCAGATCACCGGCCTCTGAGCTGGCGGTCCCAACGAAAGCTTTGATAGCTTTGCTCTTCCCGTGAACACTCCGCCGCTCCTTGTGGTCTTTCCTGGCTTGGAAAGCCTCGGCGCAGCTCTCGCGCGCGATACGCATAGGATTTACTGGTCCGATGTTGAGCGGTTGGTTGAGAGAGGTCTTCCTCCCGCCGTTTCGGTGCGTGTCGTAGCGTGTCTGTTTGGCTTCAGCGCAAGGCTTGTCGGGGCGATTCAGAGGAGCCCCGAGAGGTACTATCGGATCTTCAAGATTCCGAAGGGTAAGAGCTCTCGGCAGATTGAGGCCCCGAGGGTCGCCTTGAAGGTCATCCAGAAGTGGTTTGGAAGCCATCTGGCTGCTGCCTGCCCTCTGGACGACTGCGTCTACGGGTTCGTTCCGGGCCGTTCTGCGCCGCTGGCCGCGAAGCAGCATTGCGGGGCGTCATGGGTGTATTCACTCGACATACGCGACTTTTTCCCGAGCGTTTCTTCGGGGATGGTGTCAGAGGCGTTGCGCCTCAAGGGGTATCCGGATCACGCTGCATCCCTCATGGCGAAGCTCTGTTGCTATGAGGGCCGCTTGGCTCAAGGGTCTCCTGCAAGCCCAGCCCTGTCAAACCTAGTCTTTGCGCCAGTCGACCAGCTTCTGGCGGAAATTGCAAGAGCTAATGCCTGTACCTACACTCGCTATGCCGACGACATAACCTTTTCAGGCCGTACGGAGGTTCCCGCTCGCTTGCAGGAAGAGGTCAGGAAGGCCCTGCAAGAGGGTGGCTGGCAAATTGCCGGGCACAAAGAGCATCTCGCCAGGGCGCCTCGTAGACTGAAAGTCCATGGCTTGCTGGTGAACGGGCGCTTCCCACGCCTTACGAAAGGGTATCGGAACCGATTGCGCGCCCTTGAGCATCTGCTCGGACAAGGCCGGCTGGATGAAGCGAAGGAGATGGAAGTAAGAGGCCATCTTGCCTACGCTCGGTCAGTCGAAAGCCTTCAGAAGTCCTCCGACGGCGGCTAACAGATGGTGCATTTCTGATCGCAGCCAAGGCACCTAGAGTACTTGGGCAGCATCCAGCTGCGATGTCCCTTCGGCCGATTTCCGCGGCGCCACTAGGTCTTGCCAGCGCTGAAAGCGGCTAGACGCTAGCAAGCGGCGCGCTCTGGACCGGCCGTCTCGCCGGCACCGGGGGCCCCGAAACGGTCCGGCTCAGGGCCGGAAGTCGAAGCGTAGGACGTGCCACATCTTGACCGGCACGCCGCGCTTGGTGGCGGGCTGGAAGGTCGACTTCTTGGCCGCGGCGATGGCGGCCTCGTCTAGCCCCAGGCCGACCTTCTTGGTGGTCTGCTCGGTATCGACCACGCGACCGGTCTCATCGACCAGCACGCGGACCGAGATGCTCGCCTCGCGGCGGAAGCGGCGGGCGGCCTCGGGATAGCGGGCGGCGGCCTGCTGGACGAGACGCGGCGGGACGACGCCGGGGCCGGGCTCGACCAGGTCGCCACGACGCACCGCGGGCTCCGCCGGCTCCTTGACCGCCGGGGGTGGCGGCGCCGGCTTGGCCGCGGGCTTTTGCGGCACCGCCTGGGCGACGGTGGTGGGCGGCGGTGGAGTCTGCGCCACCTGGATGGGCTTGGCGGTGTTCTCCGCGGGAGCGGTCGGCTCAGGCTCCTTGGCCGCCGCCTTGGCTTCCTCGGCGGCTTGGGCCTCGGCCTCCTTGGCGGCCTGCTCGGCGGCCGCTTGAGCCGCCGCGTCCTCGGCGTCCTTCTTCTCCATGGCCTTTTTGGTGGCCTCGTACTGGTCCTGGAGGTCCTTGAGCCGCGACTCGTATTGCTTCGACAGCTGCGCCTGCATCTCCTCGCTCTGCGCCGCCAGGCTCTCCGCCATCTCCGTCTTCATCCGTTCGAGCTCCGCCTGGATCTCCTCCTGGGTCGGTCCCGCGGGTGCGGCGGGCTCGGCGGGGGTGGTGTCGACCACCGGTTCTGGAGTGCTAGGTGGGGCCTCCTTCTGGCCGCCGAAGAGGAACCAGGCGCCGGCGGCGACGACCACCAGCAACACCGCCGCCAGGGCGGCCATCAGCCCCTTGCGGGAGCCGCCGCTGGCGCTTTCCTCGGGGGTGATGTCGGAGCTCGCCACCATCACCGTGTCGG
The DNA here is from genome assembly GCA_020439725.1 of Acidobacteriota bacterium. Taxonomy (GTDB): domain Bacteria; phylum Acidobacteriota; class Thermoanaerobaculia; order Multivoradales; family JAHZIX01; genus JAGQSE01. The sequence continues at coordinate 8,183 of JAGQSE010000087.1, read as the reverse complement.
CGCCGCTGTCGCGGTGGCTACCGGCGGTGGCGGCGGCCATCTCGGCGGTCGAGGTCGGCGGCTCGATCTTCTTCTCGACCTGCAGCTCGCGCGACTCCTTCTCGATCTCGTCGCGGAAAAGGCTGTGCATGTAGAAGGCGAGGTTGAAGGTCGTCGGGTTGTATTGCCCCTCGATCATCGTCTGGCTCAGGGCCTTGTGCCAGCTGGCGGCGTCGCCGATGCGCTGGTCCTGGGGCGCGAGGCTCCGCTTGAGCAGCTTCGAGATGCCCTCGGGCAGCGCTTCGCCGTCGTGGCTGGCCTCGTCGACCAGCTTGCCGACGGCGGCGGGCTGCGCGGGGAGCGCCTGGCCGGTCAGCATCTCGAAGAGGATCGCGCCGAGGGAGTAGACGTCGTCGGCCTTGTGGAGCGGCGCGCCGTCCAGGGTCTCGGGCGACAGGTAGCGCTCGAAGCCGCGCACCGCCGCGTTGCCCGAGATCATCGCGCGCAGGCCGGGGGCCATCTCGAAGCCGAGGAGCTTGGCTTCGCCCTCGTTCGAGATCATCACCAGGTCCGGGACGACGAAGCCATGGAGCACGCGATCGCCACCCAGCCGGGTCTCGAGGGCAGCGGTGAGACCGAGGGCCAGGCGCTCGCTGATCAGCAGCGCATGGTCCACCGGCAGCGGTGACATCTGGCGGTTGGCCTGGTCGACCAGCGCCGCCAGGTTCTTGCCCGAGATGTAGTCATAGGCGACGAAGGGCACACCCTGGATCTCGCCGAAGTCGATGCCGCTGGCGAGGTTGGGGCTGCGCAGCACGCCCTGGAGCTCGGCGCGGCTGGCGACGTGCTGCCACAGCTCACGGCCGTCGAGCCCGCGGCCGTTGAAGACCTTGAGGAGGACCACCTGCTCGATCCCCTGGGCACCGAAACGGCCCGCGCGGAAGGTCTCGCCGAGGGCGTCCTCGCTGAGTTTCTTGAGGAGGATGTAGCTGCCGAACTGCTCGCGGGTGTTCATGACGACTCCTCGGGGGGACCTCCGGCTGGCCGGTCGGGTCCGCGAAGGCGCTCAAATTGTTGCCGGTTCTCGGCGCGACGGATCCGTTGTAGATATACCACGCCCCCTGCCCTGTCAACGGTGCAGCAGCGCCGGCGGCGCTCCGATCCCCGGCGCCGTGGCCGGGGTGGCTGCGCGCAGCGCCGGCCAGCGACCCCGCAGGGCCACGACTCGGGGCTCAGGACCGGCCTTTCGGCGGCTTCGGGGGGTCCTTGGGGCCGGTTTTGTCGTTCGCTTCGCCGCCGGCCGGCGCGTCGGGGGAGATGGCTCGAGAGCCCTGCTGCTTCTCCTCGGCCCACTTCTTCCGCCAGTAGCGCCGTTGCCATAGCTCGACGTTGCGGTTGTGCTCGGCGAGGGTGCTCGCGAACACGTGGGTGCCGTCGTTGCGGCTGACGAAGTAGAGGTAGGGCACTTCGGCGGGTGCGGCGGCGGCTTCGAGGCTCGAGCGCCCCGGTGACGCGATGGGGCCAGGAGGCAGGCCCGGGTAGAGATAGGTGTTGTAGGGCGAGTCGATCTTGAGGTCGCCGCGGCGGATGTTGCCGTCCCAGCGACCCGCCAGCCGTAGCGCGTAGATCACCGTCGGGTCGGCGTAGAGGGCGATGCCCGAGCGCAGGCGGTTGGTGTAGACGCCGGCGATGACCGGGCGCTCGGCGTCGATCCGGGCCTCTTTCTCGACGATGCTCGCCAGGGTGGTCACCTGGTGCACCGTCGGTGCTTCGGCTCCGCTCTGCGTCACGAGGGGCTCGACGCTCTGGCGAAAGGTGTCGCGGAACGTGCGGACAAGGGTCTCGACGATGGCCTTCTCGCCGGTGCCCGAGGAGAAGCGGTAGGTGCTCGGAAAGAGGTATCCCTCGAGAGTCCGCGCCTCCGGGTCGAGATCGGCGATGAGCGCCGGCGACGACATGGCGGCCACGAAGGCGTCGCGGTCGCCGAAGCCGGCCTTGGCCAGCAGGTCCGCGGTCTCCCACAACGTCAGCCCCTCGACGATGGTGACCTCGTGGGTCAGGACCTCGCCGCGGATCAACATGTCCAAGACCTCGGGGATCGTGCGAGGGCGATCGAAGAGGTACTCGCCGGCTTGGAGGGGCGGGTCCTCGAGTCCGTACACCAGATAGAGACGCGCCAGCCGCGCGTCGGAAAGGACGCCATCGCTCTCGAGACGCTCGAGGATCGTGGTCGCGGCGCTGCCGGGCTCGACGGCCACCCGGATCTCTCCTCCCGGCCAACCCTGGTAGGGCTCTTCGAGCCGGCGCCACAGCCACCAGGCCGTCAGGCCGGCGGCGACGGCGACGAGCAGCAGGAGGGCCGACAGCCAGGCGAGGCGCTTGGGCCAGGGGCTGCCACGGCGGCGGGAGGGACGCTTCGGTGGGCGTTTGGGGGCGGCGCTCACGGGGTCTCGCTCCGCGGTGTCGCGGTGGCCGCGCCGAGGCGGCCGTCGAGGGCCTCCTGCAGCAGGATCTGCGCTGCCGTCGAGTCGATCCTCTCGGGGTGCCGGCGGGGATCGACGCCGGCTTCGCGCAGCCGTCGCTCGGCCTCGACGGAGGTCAGCGTCTCGGTCACCAGATGTACCGGGAGCGCGGTGGTGTCGGCGAGACGCCGGCCGAAGCGGCGAACCCGCTGGGCGGCTTCACCGGCGGCGCCGTCGAGGCCCAAGGGCTCCCCCAGGACCAGGCCGCCGACGCCTTCGCTCGCCGCCAGGCGCGCGATGGCGCGAGCCGCTCCGCGGTCGTCGCGGCGTTCGAGGGTGGTCAGCGGGACCGCCATCCGCCCCTCCGGGTCGGAGATCGCGAGACCGATCCTGCGCTCGCCGAAATCTATGCCCAGCCAGCGCATGGGCCCCCGGTGGCCTGTGTTAGCATTTTCCCTCCCGGTCCACCCCGATCGCCTCGCCTTCGGGCCGCTGGTACCAACGAAGAAGCCCAGCAGGAGACAGCATGGACGACATAGTCATCTTGAGTGCGGTGCGCACGCCCATCGGCGCCTTCCAGGGCGGCCTGGCACCGCTTCCGGCCCACGCTCTGGGCGCCCGTGCCCTGGCGGCGGCCATGGAGCGTGCGGGGGTCGATCCCGCCGACGTCGAACAGGTCAACTTCGGCTGTGTGCTGCCCGCGGGACAGGGGCAGGCGCCGGCCCGGCAGGCGCTGTTGGCCGCCGGTTGCCCGCACTCGACCGGCGCGCTGACCCTCAACAAGGTCTGCGGCTCGGGGATGAAGGCCGTGATGATCGCCGCCAACGACCTTCGTTGCGGCGATTTCGAGCTGGTCGGCGCCGGTGGCATGGAGAACATGAGCCAGGCGCCGTACTACGCCGCCGGGGTGCGCGACGGCCTGCGGCTGGGTCACGGCCAGCTGATCGACTCGATGATTCACGATGGTCTCTGGGATCCCTACAACGACGTCCACATGGGCAGCTGCGCCGAAATGTGCGCGGAGAAGTATAGCTTCAGCCGCGAAGCCCAGGACGCCTTCGCGGCGGAGAGCTACCGCCGCGCCCGGGCGGCCGTCGAGGCGGGATTGTTCGACGCCGAGGTGGTTCCCGTGGAGGTCCCCCAGCGCAAGGGCTCGGTGACCATCGAGCGTGACGAGGAGCCTTTCCGGGTCGACCTCGACCGCATGCCGACGCTCAAGCCCGCCTTTAAGAAGGACGGCACGGTGACCGCGGCCAACGCCAGCAAGATCAACGACGGCGCCGCGGCGCTGATCCTGAGCACCGCGGCCTACGCCGAGAAGCTCGGCCGTCAGCCGCTGGCGCGCATCGTCGCCCATGCCAACGTCGCGCAGGCGCCCGAGTGGTTCACCACCGCGCCGGTGGCGACGGTGCAACAGCTTCTCGAGCGCACGGGTCTGACCGTCGCCGACATCGACCTGTGGGAGGTCAACGAGGCCTTCGCCGCGGTCGCCATGGCCTTCATGGCGGAGCTCGAGGTGCCCGCGGACAAGCTCAACGTCCACGGCGGCGCGGTCGCCCTGGGACACCCCATCGGTGCTTCCGGCGCGCGCATCCTGGTGACCCTGGTCCACGCCATGGCGGCCCGTGGTGCCCGCCGCGGCATCGCCGCGATCTGTCTGGGCGGCGGCGAGGCCACCGCCATCCTCGTCGAACGCTCCACCTGAGGCGTCCCCCAGCGATGATTCCAGCCCTTCGCCGAGCCGGTTTGCTCCTCGCCTTGTCGCCGTGGGTCTTTGCCGGCTTGGCCGGGGCCCAGGACGCACCACCCCCCGCCACCGAGGAGGCGACGGCGATCGCCGCCACCGACGCCGCGACGGCCGACGGCTCCGAGGCCGCGGTGGACTCCGGCTCGGAGACCGCGACGGCGGCCGGTGCCGAGAGCGACGGTCTCTCCGATCCGGTGTCGTCGGCGGTCGACGAGAACCCCGCGGCGCAGCTCGGGACCGGCACCGCGGCGCCCCTCGACGCGCCCGAGACGACCTCCGAGGTACCTCTCGAGAAGCCGGTCGACAAGCCGGTCTCCGAGATGACGCCGGAGGAGCGCAAGGCCTTTCGGCTTTGGCGCCAGGCCCAGCTCGCCGAGACCATGCCACCGCCCCTCGACAACACGCCGCCCGAAGACGCGGTCACCTTCGACCTGACCTTCCCGGCGTCCCAGGGCGGGGGCAGCGCCGACGGCTGGGCGGGCTCGATGAGCTACCGCGAGGACGAGCTCGCCGAGCTCAGCGGCGGCGTGGTCATCCGCTACCAGGAGATCGAGATCCGCGCCGACCGCATCGACGTCGACGTGGCGGGCAAGTTGGTCCGGGCTTATGGCGACGTCATCCTCGATCAGGGGCCGCGGCGGCTGTCGGGGACGACGCTGACCTTCGACCTGTCGACCAAGACCGGGTCGATCACCGACGCCAACGCCTTCATGAGCCCCGACTTCTACTTCACCGGCGAAGAGGTCAAGAAGACCGGCGAAGACACCTACGAGGTGGTCGACGGCGTCTTCACCTCGTGTCGGGACGAGACCCCCGACTGGAGCTTCAAGCTGGGCAAGGCGAAGATCAAGGTCGACGGCTACGCCAAGGTCAAGAACGCGTCGATGCGCATCAAGAAGGCGCCGGTGCTCTACTTCCCCTACATCCTGTGGCCGGTCAAATCGGGGCGCACCTCGGGGTTCCTGGTGCCCAACGTCGGCTACTCGGATCGTCGTGGGGCGCTCCTCGGCCTGGCCTACTACCAGGTCCTGGGGCCGAGCTACGACACTACCTTCTTCGCCGACATCTACACCAAGGATTACCTCGGTTTCGGCAACGAGTTCCGCTACCGGCCGTCGGAGGGCACCAAGGGCAGGTTCCAGGGCTACGTCATCCGCGACCCCGCCACCGACCAGACCGAGTGGAAGCTCGATCTCGACCATGAGACCACGGACCTGCCCTTCGGCATGCGCGGCGTGGTGACGGCCCGCGAGTTCTCCGACTTCGACTTCTTCCGCGACTTCGAGCGCAGCGTCGACAAGAGCACCGTCCGCTCCCTCGAGTCGCGCGGCTTCATCTCGGGGAACTGGGGCTCGCACTCGGTCAACATCCTGTTCTCGAAGCGCGAAACCTTCTTGAACAACGGCAACACGGTCAAGCTCCGGCGTCTGCCCGAGCTCGAGTACCGGCTGCGCCCGCTGCGCCTGGGGTCGAGCCCCTTCTTCCTCAAGATGGACAGCTCGCTCTCCTACCTGTCGGCGGATCGCACCGAGACGGTCAGCGGCAGCTACGGCCGCGTCGACCTGGCGCCGCAGCTCACCTTGCCGCTGCGCCTGGTGCCGTGGCTCAACGTGTCTCTGAGCGCCGGCTACCGCTACACCTGGTGGAGCGACAGCTTGCGCTCGGTCCCCCTGGGTACCGAGCCGGGCGATAGCCAGACGGTGTTCGACGAGTTCAGCGGCGACACCTTGAGCCGGGACTTCGCGTTCGGTTCGGCGGAGATCGTCGGGCCCTCCTTCTCGCGCATCTTCGACAAGAAGGGCGGGCATTTCTCGAAGCTCAAGCACGTGATCGAGCCGCGTTTCTCCTACGTCTACGTCGGCGAGACTGACCCGAACCTGCAGGAAGTGACGCCGATCTTCGACGAGGTCGACACGGTGGCCTCCGCCAACGTCGGGCGCGTGGCGCTGGTCAACCGCTTGCTCGCCAAGCAGCGCTCCGAGGACGGCGAAGACGGTGCGGCCCGCGAGATCATGTCCTTCGAGATCTCGCGTCTCTACAGCCTCGACGACACGGCTCTCCAGGCGTCCCAGGATGGCACGCAGAGCGACCGCGCCGGCGAGCTGGTCAGCCTGCTGCGGCTCAACCCCAGCGCCCTGACCAGCCTCACGGCGCGGGTCGACTACAGCACCCTGTTCAGCCAGATCAGCTCGTCGTCGTTGTCCGGCGCCGTCGGTTTCGGCAGCAACCGGCTGGGGCTGAGCTGGCGGACGCGCTGGCAGCCGGAGACCGGTGAGCGACTGTCGGACCAGGTCCGCCTGACCGGCGGGCTGCAGCTGGTGCCGCGCCGCCTCGGTCTCCAGACCGACATCGTCTACGACATCGAGCAGTCCCTGGTCCAGCAGCAGCGCTACATCCTGGATTACCGCTCGCAGTGCTACAGTCTGCGTTTCGAGGTGCGCGACGTCCTGCTGAACAACGAGCACAGCCAGGACTACCGCTTCTCCGTCAACCTCAAGAACGTCGGCACTTTCCTCGACCTGACCAACTAGTCCGAGGCCCCGGGCCGGTCCCCCCGCGCGACGGGCGAGCCGGCGGGTGATCTTGCGACGCGGGGCGACGCGGCCGGCGAGCGGAGCGAATACGTCATGAAAGGACTGATCCTGTCCGGAGGCAAGGGAACCCGCCTGCGCCCCCTGACCTATACCTCTGCCAAGCAGCTGGTGCCGGTGGCCAACAAGCCGGTGCTGTTCTTTGGTATCGAGTCCATCGTCGCGGCGGGCATCACCGAGATCGGCATCGTCGTCGGCGAGACCAAGGACGAGATCCGCGCTGCGGTCGGCGACGGCTCGGACTTCGGCGCGCGGGTCACCTATATCGAGCAGGACCAGCCCCGCGGTCTCGCCCATGCGGTGCTGATCGCCGAGGACTTCATCGGTGACGATTCCTTCGTCATGTACCTGGGCGACAACCTCATCGCCGGCGGCATCACCGGTCTGGTCGAGGAGTTCCGGGAGCTCGGTCCCAACGCCGAGATCCTCCTCGCCCACGTGCCCAATCCGCAGCAGTTCGGCGTCGCGGAGGTCACCGAGGACGGCCGCGTCAAGCGGCTGGTGGAGAAGCCCAAGGAGCCCGAGAGCGACCTGGCGCTGGTCGGCGTCTACATGTTCGACCACCACATCTTCGACAGCGTCAAGCGCATCGAGCCTTCGGCGCGCGGCGAGCTCGAGATCACCGACGCGATCCAGGACCTGATCGACCGCGGCCTCACCGTCCATCCGCACGTGGTCAAGGGTTGGTGGAAGGACACCGGCAAGCTCGAGGACATGCTCGAGGCGAACCGCATCGTCCTCGACACCCTGGACAACGGCCATGGCGTCGAGATCCCCGAAGGCAGCCGTGTCGAGGGCCGGGTCAGCCTCGGTCAGGGGGTCGAGCTCATCGACTCTCTGGTCCGCGGGCCGGTGGTCATCGGCGCCGGCACGCGGCTCGACCATGCCTTCGTCGGGCCCTACACCTCGATCGGCAAGCGGTGCGTCCTCGAGCGCTGCGAGCTCGAGAACTCGATCGTGCTCAACGACTGCGAGATCCGCGACATCCCGCTGCGGATCGACGGCTCGCTCATCGGCCGAGGCGCGCGCATCGTCAAGACCGACTTCAAACCCAAGGCCTACCGTTTCATGCTGGGCGACAACTCGGAGGTGGGGATCACCTGATCCCCGAGCGGCCATGCGCACCCTGATCCTCGGCGGCACCGGCATGCTGGGCAGCGCCCTGGTGGCCGAGCTGCGGCGCCGCTGCCGTCCCGCCCTGGGGCTTTCGCACCACCAGAGCGACATCACCGACCGCGCGCGTCTCGCCTACTGGTGCGACGCCTTCCGGCCACAGGTGGTGATCAACTGCGCCGCCTTCACCCGGGTCGACGAGTGCGAGACCCGCGAGGCCGACGCCATCGAGATCAACGGTGAAGCGGTGGGCCACGTCGCCGCCGCGGCGGAGCGGGCCGGTGCCCGGCT
>JAGQSE010000086.1:3169-5928 GCA_020439725.1 Acidobacteriota bacterium | reverse complement strand
TACCGCAGCGGCGACCTGGCCCGCTGGCGCCCCGACGGCGTCCTCGAGTACCTGGGCCGCGCCGACCGGCAGGTCAAGGTCCGGGGCTATCGCATCGAGCCCGGCGAGGTCGAGGCGGCGCTGATGGCGTTGCCGGGGGTCGCCCAGGCGGTGGTGGACGCGGTGGCAAGCACCGGTGGCGACCGCCGGCTGGTCGCCTGGTGCGTCCCCGCGGGAGACGCGCTGCCCCCCGTCGCCGAGCTGCGCGAAGCCCTGCGCCAAGCCCTCCCCGAGCACATGGTGCCGGCGGCCGTCACCGAGCTCGCGGCGCTGCCCAGGACGCGCTCGGGGAAGATCGACCGGCGAGCCTTGCCGGCGCCCGACCTGGGCGGGGTCCGCGATGGACACCGGCTGCCACGGACCCCGGCGGAGGAGCTGGTCGCCGATCTCTTCGCCGAGGTCCTCGACCTGCCCGCGGTTGGTGCCGGCGAGGACTTTTTCGAGCTCGGCGGGCATTCGCTCCTCGCCACCCGTGTGGTGGCGCGGCTCGAGACCCGGCTCGGTCTGCGCTTGCCGCTCCGCCGGCTGTTCGAGGCGCCGACCGCCGAGCGGCTGGCGCCCTGGGTCGAGGCGGCGCTGGCCGGGGGTGAGCAGACACCCACCGCCACAACCGCCGGCGGCGAGCTGGCCCCGGGGCTCCGCGACGACCCCGCCGAGCTCTCCTTCGCCCAGCGCCGGTTGTGGTTCCTCGACCGCCTCGAACCCGGCGCCGCCTACAACGTCCCGGCGGCGGTCCGGCTCGACGGCGTGCTGGAGCCCGAGGTCCTGGCGAGGGCCCTCGGGGAGCTCGTCGCCCGTCACGAGAGCCTGCGCACCGTCTTTCCGGCCCTCGCCGGGGACGGCGCCGAGGAACGCCCGGTGCAGCGGGTTCTCGAACCGCCCGTCGGAGTCGACCTGCCGCTGGTCGATCTGTCGGGGCTCGGCCAGGAGAGGTGCGAGGCCGAGCTCGTACGGCTCACCACCGCCGAGACGCTCCAGCCCTTCGATCTCGAGGGGGGACCGCTCCGCCGCTTCCTCCTCGTGCGTCTCGCTCCACGGGGTCTCGAAGCACGGCGCCACGCCTTCGTCTTCGATTTCCATCACACGGTCTTCGACGGCTGGTCGCTGGGGGTCTTCCTCGCCGAGCTCGAGACGCTCTACGGCGCCTTCGCCGAGGGCCGGCCCTCGCCGCTGCCGCCCTTGCCGGTCCAGTACGCCGACTTCGCCGCCTGGCAGCGGCGGCGCCTCGCCGGCGACTTCCTCACCGAGCTGGTCGGCTACTGGCGCGAGCAGCTGGCCGGGGTCGAGGTCCTCGAGCTACCCCTCGACCGGCCACGGCCGGCGCGGCGGGGCGAGGCCGGGAGCGGGGTGCGGCTCGAGCTCCCGGCCGAGCTGGCGGCGGCGGTCGAACGCTATGCCCGGAGCCGCGGGGCGACGCCCTTCATGGTGCTCCTGGCGGTCTTCCAGCTGCTCCTGGCACGGCTCGCCGGCCGTCGCGACGTCACCGTCGGCACCCCCATCGCCGGCCGTCTGCGACCCGAGCTCGAAGGCCTCATCGGCTTTTTCGCCAACACCCTGGTGCTGCGGGCCGACCTGGCGCCGGACCTCACCTTCGACGAGCTCCTGCGGCGGGTGCGCGAGACCACGCTCGCCGCCTATGCGCACCAGGAGCTGCCCTTCGAGAAGCTGGTCGAAGAGCTGGCGCCACGCCGCGACCTGACCCACACACCGCTCTTCCAGGTGCTCTTCATCCTGCAGAACGCCTCGACGCGACGTCTGCGGCTGCCGGGCCTCGAGGCGCGGCGGCTCGACCTCAAGGCGACCACCGCCAAGTTCGACCTGACCCTGTCGCTCCAGGACCGCGACGGGGTGTTCGAAGGCGGCTTCGAGTACTCGACGGAGCTCTTCCACCGGTCGACGGTGCTGCGCTTCGCCGGGCTCTACCGGCGGCTGGTCGAGGCGGCGGTGAGCGCTCCGGCGGCGCCCCTCGACGACCTCCCGTGGCTCGCTCCCGCGGAGCGCCACCAGCTCCTCGTCGAATGGCTCGGCGAGCCTGCGGAGCCTGGTGGCGAGGAGCACCTGGCGGAGCTCTTCGCGTCCCGGGCCCGGCGCTGGCCCGGGCGGCCCGCGGTCGAAGGCGAGGACGCGGTGCTGACCTACGCCGAGCTCCAGGCCCACGCGCGGCGGCTGGCGGCGGTGCTGCGCCACCGCGGCGTCGGTCCCGACGTCGCCGTCGGGCTGTGTCTCGAGCGCACACCGGCGGCGGTGGTGGCGCTCCTCGCGGTGCTCGAGGCCGGCGGCGTCTACCTGCCCCTCGACCCGTCCTACCCGCCCGAGCGCCTGGCCTTCATGGCCGCCGACGCCGGCGCCGCGGTGGTGTTGGCGAGCGCCGCCACGGTCGGGGCGCTGCCGGCGGGGTTGCCCCTGCTGCGGCTCGAGGAGGTCGCCGCGGCGCTGGCCCGCGAATCCGACGCCGGCTGCCCCGAACGCCGCGGCGGCGAGCTCGGCCGGGGCCCCGAGAGCCTCGCCTACCTGATCTACACCTCGGGCTCGACGGGGCGGCCCAAGGGCGTCGCCATGCCCCACGGCCCGTTGCTCAACCTGCTCCGCTGGCAGCGGCGGCGCTCCGCGGGCGGACGCACGCTCCAGTTCGCGCCGTTGTCCTTCGATGTCCACTTCCAGGAGCTGTTCTCGACCTGGGACACCGGCGGCTGCGTGGTGCTGGTCCGGGACGAGGTGCG
>JAGQSE010000086.1:1586-3092 GCA_020439725.1 Acidobacteriota bacterium | reverse complement strand
CTCCAGATGCTCGCCGAGGTGGCGCGCGAGGAGGACCGAGCGACACCGCCGGCGCTGCGCGAGGTGATCACCGCCGGCGAGCAGCTCCAGATCACGCCGGCGGTGGTGCGCTTCTTCGGCGCGGCGGCCGACGGTCCGGTGCTCCTCGACAACCAGTACGGCCCCTCCGAGTGCCACGTGGTGACGGCAGAGATGCTGCCGAGCTCTCCGCGGCGGGGCGGCCCCGAGGCGTGGCCGACGCTTCCCGCCATCGGCCGGCCCATCGCCGACACCGCCATCCGCCTGGTGGACGCGGCCTTCCGCCCGGTGCCGGTGGGGGTCGCCGGCGAGCTGCTCATCGGCGGTGCGCCGCTCGCCCGCGGCTATCTCGGCCGCCCGGCACGGACCGCCGGCGCCTTCGTCCCCGATCCCTTCGCGGGCCCGGCAGCGGCCGGCGGCCGGCTGTATCGCACCGGCGACCTGGCGCGCTGGCTCCCCGACGGCGGCATCGAGTTCCTCGGCCGTCGCGACACCCAGGTCAAGGTGCGTGGCTTCCGCGTCGAGCCCGGCGAGGTCGAGGCGGCGCTGGCGGCGCATTCGGCGGTGCGCGAGGCGGCGGTAGTGGTCCAGGACGCCCCCGCTGGCCGGCGGCTGGTGGCCTGGGTCACCACCGGTGGCGCCGCGGTCGCGCCCTCCGAGATCCTCGCCGAGCTGCGCCGCACGCTCCCCGAGTACATGGTGCCCGCCGCTCTCGAGGCGATCGACACGCTGCCGCGGACCCCCAGCGGCAAGGTCGATCGGCGCGCGCTGGCGGTGCGGACGGTGGCGGTCGACGAAGGGCCGGTGGCGGAGCCGCGGACGCCCCTCGAAGAGCTCCTGGCAGGGCAGTGGTGCGATCTCCTCGGTCTCTCCAGCGTCGGGGTCGACGACGACTTCTTCGCCCTCGGAGGTCACTCGTTGCTGGCGACCCGGGTGACCGCGCGGCTGCGCTCCGCTCTTGGGGTCGAGGTGCCCGTGCGCCGGCTCTTCGAGGCACCGACGGTGGCGCAGCTCGCCCGCGTGGTCGGCGATCTCCTCGCCGACGGTGGCCCGGCCCCCGTCCCGCCGCCGGTACCGCGGCCGCCGGGGATGGAGGAGGTACCGCTCTCCTTCGCGCAGCAGCGGTTGTGGTTCCTCGACCGTCTCGAGCCCGGCAGTGCCGCCTACAACCTCCCCGGTGCGCTGCGTCTCGACGGACCGCTGGTGGTCCGCGGCGTCGAGGAAGCCCTGGCGGCGATCACCGCGCGGCACGAGAGCCTGCGCACGGTCTTCGTGGCCGGTGGGAGCAGCGATGCGGTGCAACGGGTGCTGCCGGCAGAGGAGGTGCCCGTGCCGCTTCCCGTCATCGACCTCGCGGGTCTGGGCGGGGCCGCGGAGGGCGAGGCGGTACGGCTGATCCGGCGCGAGGCCGAGCGGCCCTTCGACCTGGCGACGGCACCGCCGTGGCGCTATCGCCTGCTTCGCCTGCCCGCCACGGGCGGCGTGCCG
>JAGQSE010000086.1:0-1548 GCA_020439725.1 Acidobacteriota bacterium | reverse complement strand
TGGGGATCCTGCTCCGCGAGCTGGCGCTCTTCTACGACGCCCGGGTCGCGGTCGAGGCAGACACGTTCGCCCTACCGGCGCCGCTGGCGCTTCAGTACCCGGACTTCGCGCTGTGGCAGCGCTGCTGGCTCGAGGGCCGCTGGCTCGAGGACCCTGAGAAAGCGGGCGGTGGGCTCAGCGAGCAGCTGGACTACTGGCGCGACCAGCTCACCGGCGTGCCGGTCCTCGATCTGCCCCTCGACCGTCCGCGGCCGGCGGTGCGGAGCCTGCGCGGCGCCCGCCACCGTTTCGCCGTTCCCGCTGGGGTGGCCTCGGCGCTCGAGGCCTGGACGCGGTCGTCGGGGCTGACGCTCTACATGGTCCTGCTCACGGCCTTCGACGCCCTCCTCGGCCGTTGGAGCGGGCAGCGGGACGTCGCCGTGGGCTCGCCGGTGGCCGGGCGCACGCGGGCGGAAGTCGAGGACCTGATCGGCTTCTTCGTCAACACGCTGGTGGTGCGCACCGACCTGGCCCCCGGAGAAGCGTCCGACCCGGGGAGCCCGCTGCGGGTCGCCGATCTCGCGGCCCGGGTTCGGCGGGTGAGCCTCGAAGCCTTTGCCCACCAAGACTTGCCCTTCGAGCGCCTGGTCGAGGAGCTGGCGCCGCGCCGCGACCTGGCCCACACGCCGCTCTTCCAGGTGCTCTTCGCGCTCCAGAACGCCCCCATGGCGCCACCGGCCCTCGCCGGCCTCGACACCGGTTGGGCGACGGGCGGCGAGGCCCACGCGGTGGCGCGCTTCGACCTGTCGCTGACGCTGTGGCGAGGGCCCCTGGAGCAGCAGGATGGAGGTCTGACAGCCCTGGTCGAATACGCCGCGGAGCTCTTCGACGCCACCACCGTGGCGCGGCTCGCCGGCCAGTATCTGCGCGTCCTCGAGGCGATGGCGGAGGACCCCGGCGCCGCCGTGGCGTCGTTGCCGCTCCTCGGCCGGGCGGAAGAGCACCAGCTGCGTGTCGAGTGGAACGACACGGCGAGCCGCTACCTCGCCCTGGGCGACGGCGACCTGTGGCGCCTGGTGACCGGTGTCGCGGCCGAGCGGCCCGATGCCGTCGCCCTCGAAACGGTAACCCGAGAAGGCGAGGCGAAGCGCGTCTGGACCTACGCCGGGCTGGAGACTGCGGCGACCGCCCTGGGGCACCGGCTGCGACGCGCCGGCGTCGGTCCCGAGGTCGCGGTCGGCGTGCTCTTCGAACGCTCGCCGGAAGCGGTCATCGCGCTCCTGGCGACGGTGGCGGCGGGCGGTGTTTACGTTCCCTTCGATCCGGCCTATCCACCGGAGCGGCTGGCGTTGCTCGTCGAAGACGCGAAGCCCGCGCTGGTGCTGACCATGGGCGGGCTCGATGAGCGCCTGCCGGCGGGCCCCTACACGGTCTGGAGCCTCGGCGAGGACGATTTTCGCGCCGCGGACGGGGAGATCGCCGCGGAGCTTCCCGCCGTCGATCCCGAGCACCTCGCTTATGTCATGTACACCTCGGGCTCGACGGGGCGCCCCAAGGGCGTCGAGGTCC
>JAGQSE010000085.1:1796-4560 GCA_020439725.1 Acidobacteriota bacterium | reverse complement strand
CTGACGCTTCCCGCGGCCCGCGAGCTGGCGCGCGAGGGCATCCGCGTCTGCACCATCGCCCCGGGTCTTTTCGACACCCCCCTCCTCGCCGGTCTACCCGAACCCGCACGCGTCTCCCTCGGCCAGCAGATCCCCTTCCCGTCGCGGCTCGGCCGACCCACCGAGTACGCTGCTCTGGCCGAGCACATCGTCTCCAACCCGATGCTCAACGGCGAGGTGATCCGCCTCGACGGCGCCCTGCGCATGGCGCCGCGCTGAGGTCCCAGCGAGCCGGCCCGACGGCTCGACACCATGGCCGCCGTCGCCGACACGCTGCACGCCGCCTTCCATCGTCCCGAGACCCGTATCTACCGGGTGGTCCAGGGGACGGTATGGGTGCTCATCGCCCTGTCGGTGGTGCTCCTGGCGCTCGAGGCGACGCCGTGGGGCGGTGAGCTCCAATCCCTCGACCGTGTCGTCCTCGGGCTCTTCGCCCTCGAGCTGGTGCTGCGTGTCGGCACCTACCGGCCGCCGAGCCTCGCCCTCTTCCACCAGGGCCGCTGGGGGCGTCTCAAGACCCACCTCCTGGGCCGGCTACGGTTTTGCTTCCGGCCGCTCATCCTGGTCGACCTGCTGACGGTGATGGCGGTGATCCCGGCGCTTCGCGGCCTCAGGGCGCTGCGGCTGTTGCGGCTGCTCCGCACCGCGCGCATCTTCCGCTACCACAACCCCTTCTCGTCGCTGGCCCGGGCCTTCCAGGACAACGCGCTGCTCTACGGCTTCGCGCTCTCGATCCTCGGCAGCTCGGTGCTCCTCGGAGGGGTCAGCATCTATCTGATCGAGGGGCGCAAGAACGCGAACATCCACGACCTGGCGGACGGGGTATGGTGGGCGCTGGTGACCCTGACCACCGTCGGCTTTGGCGACATCAGTCCGGTGTCGTCCCTGGGCCGCGTCGTCGGCGGCCTGTTGATGGTCACCGGGATGTTCGTCCTGGCGCTCTTCGCCGGCATCGTCGGGCGCACCCTGGTCAACACGGTGATGAACTTCCGAGAGGAGCAGTTCCGTATGGGCGGCCACATCGACCACGTGGTGATCTGCGGCTACGGCGCCGGAGCGCGCCTGCTGCTCGACTCGGTCGAGGCGGAGATCGACCTCGAGCAAACGCCGGTGATGCTCTTCGCTCCCGGCGAGCGCCCCGAGGACGTGCCGCCGCACTTCTTCTGGATCTCCGGCGATCCGACCAAGGAGAGCGAGCTCGACAAGGCGCGGCTCACCCACGCCTCCGCGGTGATCCTGGTCGGCCAGCGACATCTTTCGCCCCAGCAGGCCGACGCCAACACCATCCTGACGGCCTTCACCATCCGTTCGTACCTGTCGCGGCAGCCGCTCAACGCCCAGCGCCGGCGGCCGCTCTACGTGGTGGCCGAGATCCTCGACGCGGAGAACGTCGAGCACGCGCGCACCGCCGGCGCCGACGAGGTCATCGAGAGCACGCGCCTCGGCTTCTCGCTCCTGACCCACGCGGTGACCATGCCGGGGACGGCGGCGGTGCTCGGCCGGGTCGCCCTCGCCGGCGCCCACAGCATCTTCGTCGGCCGTCTGCCCGAGGACCTCGCCGCGCCGACCCCCTTTGGCGAGCTCGCCCGGCAGCTCAAGGAGCGCTTCGCGGTGCTGCTCATCGGCGTCCGGGACCCGGCCAGCGGTGATGACGAGCTCAACCCTCCGGACCCCAGGCTGGTCGCGGCGGACGCGCAGCTCATCTACCTCGC
Source organism: Acidobacteriota bacterium (assembly GCA_020439725.1). Taxonomy (GTDB): domain Bacteria; phylum Acidobacteriota; class Thermoanaerobaculia; order Multivoradales; family JAHZIX01; genus JAGQSE01. The sequence continues at coordinate 2,809 of JAGQSE010000085.1, read as the reverse complement.
CCAGGGGCCGGTGCTGCCGCAACCGGAGGACCTCCCCGGGGGCTGAAGCGCCGGGGACGGCGTGGTACTCTGTCGGCGGTCGACCCGAGCCGCTCCTCGTACCACCAGTCGTCTCCCCAGCTCCCTGGACGTGTGCCGCGGACATCGACCGACCGATCCCCCATGAGCCCCGACGCCCTGCCGGACCCCCTGGGCCCCTGTCAGCTGCTCTACCCGCTGGGTTCCGGCGGAGCCGGCACGGTCTACCTCGCCCGGCTGGTCGAGGACCGGCCCTACGGCGCAGCGGGCACCCAGGTCGCCGTCAAGGTCCTCGACCCCGAGTGTCTGGAGTCCGCCACCGTCGTCCGGCGCTTCCTGCGCGAGGCCGACGTCGGCCGCCAAGTGCACCACCCGTCGGTGGTCCGCACCTACGACATCGGGGCCGCCGAAGCCAACGGCACGCGGTACCACTACCTGGTGCTCGAGTACGTCGAGGGTCGGACGCTGCGCGAGTTGATGCGCGAGCTGAGCTCGTTCCCCGAGCCGTTGCTGGTCGACCTGGCGCAGCAGATCGCCAGCGGTCTCGAGGCGATCCACGCCGCCGGCGCCGCGCACCGCGACCTCAAGCCGGGCAACATCCTGATCACCCCCGACTACCAGGTGAAGCTGATGGACCTGGGGGTGGCCTTCCTGATCGAGAACAGCACCCGGCTGACCCGCGAGGGCTACTTCGTCGGTACGGTGCTCTACGCCTCGCCCGAGCAGGTGCGCGGTGAAGAGGTGGGGCCCGCCGCCGACCTCTACTCGCTCGGTGTGGTGCTCTACGAGGCGGCGACCGGCGTCCAACCCTTCGAGGGCGCCTCGGCCCAGGAGTCGATCCAGCGGCAGCTCACCCACAACCCGCCCCACGCCGGCGACCTCAACCCGCAGCTCACCACCTGGATGGAGGAGGTCATCGCCTGTTTGATGGCCAAGGATCCTGAGGATCGCTTTTCCGACGCCACCGAGGTCCTCGCGGTCCTCGAGCATGGCGA
>JAGQSE010000085.1:0-1734 GCA_020439725.1 Acidobacteriota bacterium | reverse complement strand
GGTGTCGCGCGAATCGCCGTTCATCGGTCGCTACCAGGAGCTCCAGACCCTGCGCACGCTGTTTCGCGATGCGCAGCAGGGCGATGGCCGCGTGGTGCTCCTCGAGGGGGAGACCGGGGTCGGCAAGAGCCGTCTGGTCGACGAGCTGGCGCGCCGGCTCTTCGACGCCCACGAACCGCTCCAGCTGCTCTACGGCTCGAACGCCCCGGGTCTTCTCGGCGACGCCAGCGGCGCCCTCAGCCGGGCGGTGCTCGACTATTTCGGCACCAGCGACCTCGAACGCCGGCTGAGCCGCTACCTGATGGCGACCCCGCGCCTGGTCCCGGGTTTCGTCTCGCTGCTCACCGGCCGGGCTCTGCCGGAAGGCGCGATGCCGCTGACCTCGGACGCGGTGCAGGCGGTGTTCTGCTATCTCGCCAGCGTCCTGGCGGTGGATCAGCCCCTGCTGTGGGTGGTCGAGGACCTGCATTTCGCCACCGCCGAGACCCTCGGCCTGTTCGCCACCCTCGCCCGCCAGGCACCGGAGATGTCTCTGCTCCTGGTCGGCACCTACGAGCCGAGCCGCGAGGGTCGCGAGCTCGAGTCGCTGCTGCGCCTCGAGCACGTCCACCACCTGCCGCTCCGCCGGCTGTCGCAGCGCCAGGTGCAAGAGATGCTGCGCGGTCTTCTCGACACCGACGTCGCCCTCGAGACCGTCGGCCGGCGGCTCGCCGCGCGCTCCGACGGCAACCCCCTCTTCCTCATCGAGATGGTGCGCGAGCTGCGCCAGCGCAGCGTCCGCGACGACGCCACCGTCGCCATGGCCGACGAGCTCACCGAGACCCACCCGGTACCGACGGTCCCCAGCTCGGTGCGCGATCTGCTGCTGGCGCGCCTCGCCGAGGTCGGCGAGCAGGACCGCGAGCTGCTCGAGACCGGCGCGGTGCAGGGCTTCGCCTTCGACCCGGACCTGTGCGCGCGGGTTCTGGGCGTCTCCCGGCTCGAGGCCCTGACCCGGCTCGCCGCTCTCGAGAGCCGGCTCGGTGTCATCCGCACCGCCGGTACCGGCTTCGCCTTCGACCATCACCACCTGCAGGAAGTGCTCTACCAGGGCATCGCCGAAGACCGCCGGCGGCGGCTCCACCGCGCGCTCGCCGCGGCCTTCGAGGAGCGCGAGGAGTTGGCCGACAAAGATCCCGGCGCCATGGACGGTCACGACGCGGTCTTCCTGTCGCGGCACTACCTGGCCGGCGGCGACCCGCGCGGCCTGCGGACGATCGTCGAGGCCCTCGACTATCTCGGCTATCGCTACCAGAACAACCTGCTCCTGGCGCTGGCGGAGCTGGCCCTCGCCACGCTCACCGCCGACCAGGTGGCGCTGCGCTGCGACGTGCGGCTGCGCCAGGCGCGCTGTCTCGAGATGCGCGGCCGGCGCGAGCAACAGCGGGCCGCCGCCGAGGACGCGGTGGCCGCGGCCCGCTCGTTGGGTGATTCGGCCCGGCTGGGCTGGGCGGAGCTGGCCCTGGCCCGCTACGCCGCCGCCGTCGAGGACTTCCCGAGCGGGCGCGAGGTCCTCGACCGCGCCCACCGCCGCGCCGAGAGCGAAGGGCCGCCCCAGCTCCTGGCCGAGATCCTCGCCGCCCTGGGCTCGCTGCAGATCGACAGTGGGCTGCTCGACGCCGCCCTCAGCCTCGAGGACCGGCAGATCGAGCTGGCCCGCAGCCTGGGGAACCCGGCCATCGAAGGGCGGTGCCG
>JAGQSE010000084.1:655-12237 GCA_020439725.1 Acidobacteriota bacterium | reverse complement strand
CCACGCCGGCATCGCCACCCAGCTGATGGTCGAGCGGCAGCTGGCGGAGCAGGGCAAGAGCCGCCGCGGGCTGGGGCGCGAGGCCTTCCTCGAGGCCACATGGAGCTGGAAGGAGCAGTACCACGGCAACATCCGGGCCCAGCTCGACCAGCTCGGCGCCAGCTGCGACTGGAGCCGCGAGCGTTTCACCCTCGACGAGCAGCTGTCGGAGGCGGTGCTCGAGGCCTTCGTCCGGCTCTACGACGAGGGTCTGATCTACCGCGGCGAGTACATCGTCAACTGGTCGCCGAACCTCGACACCGCGATCTCGGACCTCGAGGTCGAGATGAAGGAGGTGCGCGGCAACCTCTACCACGTGGCCTATCCGATCGAGGGCAGCGACGAGCGCGTGGTGGTGGCGACGACCCGCCCGGAGACCTTGCTCGGCGACACCGCGGTGGCGATGCATCCCGACGACGAGCGCTACCAGCACCTCAAGGCCGCCCACGCTCTGTTGCCGCTGGTCGGTCGCCGCCTGCCCTTCATCTGCGACGAGGTGGTCGAGCGCGATTTTGGTACCGGACTGGTCAAGGTGACGCCCTTCCACGATCCCAACGACTTCGAGATGGGCCGGCGGCACGGTCTCGAGAGCATCCAGGTAATCGGTCGCGATGGCCGCATGACCGAAGCCGCCGGCCCCGACTTCGCCGGCCTCGACCGCTTCGAGGCGCGGCGCAAGGTGGTGGAACGGCTGGCGGAGGAGGGGCTGCTGCTCAAGGTCGAAGAGCATGTCCACAACGTCGGTCACAGTCAGCGCGGCGGCGAGCCCGTCGAACCGTTGGTGTCGACCCAGTGGTTCTGTGACGTCTCGGGGATGGCGGCGCGAGCGTTGGCGGCGGTGGAGGAGGGCGAGCTCCAGCTGGTCCCCGACAGCTGGAACAAGACCTGGGAGCACTGGCTCGCCAACATCCGCCCATGGTGTATCTCGCGCCAGCTGTGGTGGGGGCACCGCATCCCCGCCTGGTATACCCCCGGGGGCGAGGTGGTGGTGGCGCGCACCTTCGAGGAGGCCGCGGCCAAGGCCGGGACCGAGGAGCTGACCCGCGATGAGGATGTCCTCGATACCTGGTTCTCGTCGGCGCTGTGGCCCTTCTCGACCCTCGGCTGGCCCCACGACACCGAGGACTTCCGCACCTTCTATCCCACCGACGTCCTGATCACGGGCTACGACATCCTGTTCTTCTGGGTGGCCCGGATGGTGATGAGCGGGTTGCACTTCACCGACCGCTTGCCCTTCCGCGCCGTCCACCTCACCGGCCTGGTGCGCGACGCCGACGGTCAGAAGATGTCGAAGACCCGCGGCAATACCGTCGATCCCCTCGACCTGGTGGCCGAGTACGGCGCCGACGCGCTGCGCTTCACGCTCACCGCCCTCGACATCCCGGGCCGCGACATTTCCCTCGACCCGGAGCGCCTGCGCGGCTACCGTGCCTTCGGCAACAAGATCTGGAACGCGACGCGCTTCGCGCTGTCTCGGGTCGGTGGCGCGGAGGTTCAGCCAAGCCTCGACACCGCGGCCCTCGAGGCTCCGGAGCGCTGGATCCTGAGCCGCCTCGCCAAGACCGCCGACGAGGTCTCCGAGAAGCTCGAGATCTTCCGCTTCGACGAAGCGTGCCACCGGCTCTATCACTTCTTCTGGCACGAGCTCTGCGACTGGTATCTCGAGATCTCGAAGCCGGCACTGTCGGGGGACGCCCCGCGACCGCAGGTGGGGGAGGTGGTGCTGACCGTCCTCGACCGGAGCCTCCGCTTGCTCCACCCGGTGATGCCCTTCCTCACCGAAGAGTTGTGGCAACGCCTGCCGGGGCACGAGGCCATCGACTCGCGGAGCATCGCGCTGGCTCCCTACCCGCAGGCCGAGCAGGGCTGGACCGACGACGAGGCCGAGGCGCGGATCGAGCAGCTCATCGCCGTGGTGACGCGGGTGCGCTCGCTGCGCGGTGAGCTCCAGCTGCCGGCGAGCGCCGAGCTCAAGCTCTTCCTCGCCACCGAGGACGCGGCGGCGCGGGAGTTCCTCGCCGCTCAACGGGTTCTCCTGGGACACCTCCTGCGCATCGGGGACATCGCCCTCGAGGCCGCACCGGAAGGCGCCAGCCGCGACCTGGTGGCGGGGGTCGAGGTCGCGTTGGTGGCCGAGCGCCAACCCATGGGCGAGCTCGACCGCCAGCGCCTCGAGAAGGAAGCCGAGAAGGTGGCCGGGGAAATTCGTGCGGCCGAAGCTCGGCTCGGCAACGAGTCGTTCCTGGCCAAGGCGCCGCCGGCGGTGGTCGAGGGCAATCGGCAGCGGCTGGCCGAGCTCAAGGAGCGTCACGCCCACCTGGTGGCGAGTCTCGACGAGGGCTGACCGGGGCCGAGCTGCGGTACTGTTCTCCTTCGATGGAGTTTCACGGGTATCTGCGCCGTCTCCTCGCAGGCGGAGCGTCCTCGCTGCCGAGTACCGCCGTGGTGGCGCGGGTGGACTCGACCCACCGGCTGGCGCGGCGCATCGTCGACGAGTACTCCTCGGACGACCTGGTGGTGCCCGATGCGTGGGTGGTGGCGCTCGAGCAGACCGCCGGTCGAGGGCGTGGCGCTCATCGCTGGGAGAGCGCTTCCGGTGCCGGGGTCTATCTGACCCGGATCCTGCCCCTGGCCGAAGCCCGTTCGCTGCGCAACCTGCCGCTCCTGGTGGCTGCCAGCGCCGCCGAGACCCTCGACGGTCATCTGCGGAGTCCGTGCCGGCTCAAATGGCCCAACGACCTGATGGTGGGGGAGGCCAAGATCGGCGGTGTCCTCATCGAGGCCCTGTCGCGGCCGGGGGGACGAGCGGTAGCCTTGCTGGGTGTGGGGATCAACCATCGCCGCCCCCGCGAGGTGGGCGAGGCACGGCCGGTGACTTCGGTGGGCGACGAGAGCGCATCGCCGCCGGACCTGGCCGAGCTGACCCGCGAGCTGATGCTCTCGCTCGAGAGGGACCTCGCGGATCTCGAGGACGACGCGGGGGTCCTCGAACGCTACACCCGGCGTTCGATCCACCGCCCGGGAGACCAGTTGACTTGCCGAGTCGGCGGCCGTTTGCTCGAGGGGAGCTTCCTCGGCTTCGACACCGCCGGCCGGCTTCGTTTGCAGACCGGCGAGGGCCGAGAGAGCCTGAGCGCCGGGGAGATCGTCGAGCTCGACCCTAGGAGACCTTCATGACCGCTGACCACGGCGCTCTGCGTTCGAAACCCGCCGGCAACACCGGCTCGCTCCTGATCCTCATCGACGTCGGCAACACCAACGCGGTGTTCGGCGTCTACCGCGGCGACCAGCTGGTCAAGTCGTTGCGCCTGGCGACCACCGGCAAGCGCACCGCCGACGAGTATCTGGCTCTTCTGCTGCCGCTGTTCTCGAGCGCCGGTCTCGACCCGGCGGAGGTCCACGACGTGGTGATCTCGTCGGTGGTGCCACCGCTCCACGGCACGCTCACCGACATGTCGCGCCGTCTGTTCGGTGTCGAGCCGGTGTTCATCGACTCGCACACCGACACGGGTCTGCCGGTGCGCTACGACAACCCGGCGGAGGTCGGTGCCGACCGTATCGTCAACGCCCTGGCGGCCCGCGAGCTCCACGGCGCCCCGGTGGTGGTCGTCGACTTCGGCACCGCCACCACCTTCGACGTGGTCAACGCGGCCGGTGAGTACGTCGGCGGCCTGATCACGCCGGGGATCTCGATCTCCGCCGAGGCGTTGTTCTCGAATGCCTCGCGGCTCTACCGGGTCGACATCCGGCAGCCCGAGCATCTGGTTGGGACCGACACCGCCGGTGCGATGCAATCGGGGATCTACTACGGCTACATCGGGCTGGTCGACGGCATCATGGAGCGGCTCAAGGCGGAGATGCCCGGGATCAAGAAGGTCATCGCCACCGGCGGTCTGGCCGAGCTCATCGCCTCCGGGTCGCGGCATATCGACGAGGTCGACCAGCTCCTCACCCTGACCGGACTCAAGCTGATTCATGAGCGCCTCCACCGGCGCTGACGCCCCCGGCGCGACGGAACACGCCTACTTCCAGGCCGTGGAGCAGATCTTCATCGGTCTGCGTGGCGCGCCGCTGCTGCTGTCACCGGCCGATTACCGCGTCGCGGTCCGGTGGCACCAGGCGGGGATCCCCCTCGACCTGATCCGCGAGGTTCTCGAGCAGGTCTTCACCGACCGCCGGAACCGCGGCGTCAAGGACCCGGTGTCGAGCCTGCGCTATCTGCAGCGCGCCGTCGAACGCGCCTGGGAGGAGGCCCGAGAGCTCTCCGCCGGTGCCCGGCGCAGCGCGGCGGCCGAGCTCGAGGTCCCGCCGAGGCTCGAAGCATTGGCGTCGCGTCTCGAGGCCGTGGCTGGGGAGGCCGCCCAGGACCTCGCCCCCGAAGCGGCTTCCCGGCTGGTGCTGACCGCCACCCGGATCCGTGCCCTCGAAGGCAGCGCCGAGACCGTCGAGCGCCAGCTGGGGCGGCTCGACCAGGAGCTCGTCGAGATCGTCGAGGCGTCGCTGGCCGGCGCAGTCGCCGATGACGTCGAGGCGCGGCTGACCCAGAGCCTTGCCCGCCTCGCGGCCCGGGTGCCTGCCGAGGAGCTCGAGCGCGCCCGGCTCCGGCTCCGGCGTCAGCTGATCCGCGACCGCTTTCAGCTACCCGTGCTCTCGCTCTTCTCGCCCGAAGCCGAAGCCTGATCCAGTCCCGCGCTACGGACGTGGCCCGGGTTTCGAGCGATGACGCCGGCGATCGGCGTCTCTACGGGGCATGGACGCCCCGTCGACCTCCCAACAGCGTGTCGAGGGCGGGCTGCGCGAGCTCCGTGCACCCGCCCTGCCGGCGGCCGCCGGCATCTTCATCGGTGCCTGGTGGGCCTTCCACCAGGTCCGGCCTCCCTGGGAAGGCCTCCTGCTACCCCTGGTTCTGCTCGCCCTTGGCCTCGCCTGGGGCCGAAAGAGGGGAGCCTTCGTCACCGCGCTGGCGCTCGGTGCGGCCACCGCCCTGTGTCACGGCGCCCTCGACGGCGATCTCGAGGCCCGGGGCTTCGAGCCATCGAGGCCGGTCGTGGCCGACGTCCGACCCGTGGGATCCTGGCGCGAGGACGAGCTGGGATGGAGCGTCGCGGTCGCCATCCGCAGCCTGAGCCAGGGTTCGGGAGAGTCCCTTCGGCTCTACCCGCCACCGTCCCGTGTCCGCCTTCGGCTGCCACCGAGCGCCTCGAGACCGCCGGCGGGTCGTCTGCGCCTCCGTGGCTACCTCCGGCGCGGCACCGCCCTGCACAACGATCCCCCGCAGGCACCGGGGCCCTGGCGACTGTGGGTCAAGAGCAATGACCTGCTCACGCCGCTGGCACCGCCGAGCTCCGTCGAGCGGCTCTCTCGGACGCTGCGGACGAGGGTCGCGAAAGCGCTCGACGACGCGGGGGACGGCCTCGGGACCGCGTTCTGTCGCGCCCTGGTGCTCGGCGATGCCTCGCGATTGCCCGACGACCTGGTACGCGCGCTCCGCCGACTCGGGGTCGGGCACGTGCTCGCGGTGTCGGGGCTTCACGTCGCCGCGGTGGCGGCCCTCGCGCTGCTCGTCCTCTCCTGGGTGCCCCACAGGATCCGGCTGCCCCTGGCGCTCTTGCCGGTGGCCGGCTACGTGCTCCTGGTGGGACCGCGGCCGTCGTTGCTCCGCGCGGCGGTAATGGCTCTCGCGGCGGTGCTCGCCCTGAGCTCGAAGCGACCGCCGGTGGCCGCCAATGCCCTCGGCTGCTTCGTCATCGGCAGCCTGCTGCTGGCACCGCCGCTGGTGCTCGACGTGGGTTTCCAGCTCACCGTCGCCGCCACCGGCGGTCTGGTGCTGCTGGCGCCGGGTCTCGAGCGCCGATGGCGACGGTTGCCGGCCCTGCTGGCGCGACCCGCGGCGGCGACGGTGGCGGCGCAGATCGCCACTCTGCCCTTCGCGCTCCCGGTCTTCCATCTCTGGGTGCCCGCCGCGCCCATCTACAACCTGCTGATCGTTCCCTGGGCCGGGCTCGTGCTGACCAGCTGTCTGCTGTGGACGGTTCTCGCGCTGGCGACGCCCTCCCTGGCCGCGGGGCTCGCGCCGTGGCTCGACACGCTGTGCGCTCCGGTGTCCTGGTTGCGCCAGGTGCCGCCGGGCCCTTGGGCGGCCTGGCCCACGATCGCCGGCCCCGGGGTCGCGCTGCTGCTCGCGGGACTGCTCGCCGCGGCCGCCTGGTGGCCGCGACGCATCGGCTCCTGGGTCTTGGTCGCGGTCCTGGCGACGAGTCTCCGGCCCGGCGGCGAGGTACCCGACCCCAGGCTGACGATGCTCGACGTCGGCCAGGGCGACTCCTTCCTCCTCGAGGACGGCGGTCACGCGGTGCTGGTCGACGGCGGCGGCTGGTTTGGTGGGGGGATTGGGGAGCGGGTGCTGCTCCCGGCCTTGACCGGGCTCGGAGTGCGGCGTCTCGACGCGGTGGTGATGACCCACTCGGACCGCGATCATTGCGGTGGCCTGGTCGAGATCCTCGACTTCCTGCCCGTGGGCGAGCTGTGGAGCGATCCCGGCTGGTGGGCCGACGGGTGCGGCCAGGCGCTCGAAAGCCGGTTGCCGGCGGTGCCCCTCGCTGCCCGCGACGTACAGCGGGTCGGCCGTTGGCGACTCGAGGTCCTCGCCACCGGTCGGGGAAGCCGCGACAACGATCGCTCGCTGGTGTTGCGGGCTTGGGTGGGGGAGCGTTGTGTCCTGCTCACCGGGGACATCGAGGCGGAGGCGGAGCGCCGGCTGCTCGAGCTACCCGTGGCACGATCCCCCTTTGGGCTGCACTGCGAGGTCCTCAAGGTGGCACACCACGGCTCGAAGACCTCGACGACCCCGGCCTTCCTGGCGGCGGTGGAGCCGCGGCGGGCGCTGGTCTCCGCCGGCCGGGGCAACCGCTACGGCCACCCGGCGCGGAGCGTCGTCGATCGCCTCGACCGAGCCCGGGTCCAGGTGCTCCGCAGTGACCAGGACGGCCAGGTCCGGCTCCGGTTTCGCTCCGACGGTGGCCTGTGGATCGAGACGCTGGCCTCGCGGCCGGCGTCGCCGGCGGCCCCCGACGGGTAGACTCCGGGCCGTGGACACGCCCGTCATCGCCATCGTCGGTCCTACCGCCGCCGGCAAGACCGACGCCGCTCTCGACCTCGCGGAGCGCCTGGGTGGCGAGATCATCAACGCCGACGCGCTCCAGGTCTACCGCGGCTTCGACATCGGTACGGCCAAGCCCAGCGCCGAGGAGCGAGCCCGGGTGCCGCACCACCTGGTCGACATCCTCGACCCTACCGAGAGGTATTCGGCAGGGGAGTTCGCGCGCCGCGCCCGCGTTGCCATCGACGACATCCGGTCCCGGCACCGGGTGCCGCTGGTGGTCGGGGGAAGCGGGTTGTACATCCGAGCACTTTTCGAAGGTTTGAGCCCGGTACCTCCGGGGGATGAGACCGTGCGTCGCCAGCTGCGGGACCGACTCGCCGACGAGGGGCTGCCGGTCATGCTGGAGGAGCTGCGGGCGCTCGACCCGGAGGGCGCCGACCGGCTGCCTGCGGGAGACACGCAGAGGATCCTGAGAGCCCTCGAGGTGGTGCTCGTGAGCGGCGAACCCCTATCCTCCTGGGTGGCCCGCCGGCCCTTCGGTGCCCACCCCCTGGAGGGGCTCAAGATCGGTTTGACGCTCCCTCGGGCGGTCTTGTACGATCGAATCGCGAGGCGTACCCAAAGGATGGTCGCCAGCGGTTGGGTTGGGGAGGTGCGCGGCATCCTCGCCTCGGGCGTGCCGCGGGATTCTCCCGCTTTCCAGGCCATCGGCTATCGGCAGTTGGTTCGGCACGTCGAAGGGACCTGTTCATTGGACGAGGCAGTGTCGGAAATCGTTCAGGCGACTCGCCGTTTCGCCAAACGACAGCTGACTTGGTTCCGGAGAGAGCCGAGCCTTCATTGGCTGCCCGCAAACGAGCTTGCGGCGCACGTCTTCCAAATGTTTTCCACTCGTCTCGTGCGAGATCTGGGAGGGTCCCATGGCGAAACACAACATTAATATTCAGGACGGTTATCTCTTCCAAAACCTCAAGGAGGGGCAAACCCTCGAGGTGGATCTGGTGACCGGCAAGTCGCTGGTGGGTCGTCTGAAGCGCTTCGACCGATTTGCCATCGTTCTCGAGAGCGAGGGCAAGGAGAGTCTGGTCTACAAGCATGCCATCGCGACCATCACCATCGCCGCCTGATCCGCCGCCGGCGCGGCGGCCGGTGCGGCGGGGGCGATGGAGGTCCGGCACCTCGGCGTTCCTGGCGCCCGGGCTCGGCGCATTGCTCTCGCTCTTGGCCGCCTGCTCGAGCGGTTCCGCCGGTCACGCCCCGGCGACCCCCGCCGACCACACCGCGGCACCACGCAATCTCTTCGAAAGCTCGGATCGCCCCTACCTGGTCGATCCCATGACGGGCTACCCGCTGGTGGCCGATGGCAGCGTGACCACGGAGATCGAGAAGGCCTTCTCGGCTCTTTTCGACCGGGGTGACACGCGCACGGCGCGCGAGACCGCGAGTCGCCTGCTGACCACGGAGCCGGGTTTCCATCCGGCCCAGGTGTTGGCGGCGCAGACGGACTTCGCCGCCGGGCAAGTCGAAGCCGCCCTCGAGCGCCTACGTCCGGTGGGCGCGGAGCTTCCCGCCTATACCGCGGCGCGGCTCCTCGAGGGGCGCGCCGCGGAGCGCCTAGACGACGTCCTGGGTGCCTACCGGGCCTACCGCGCGGTGGCCGAAATCGACCCTACCGCCGCAGCCCGCGAAGCGACGATCCGTGACCGAGCCTTCGAGGTCCTGTACAACCGTACCCTCGACGGGATCGAGCGCGGGCGTCTCGACGTCGCTGAAGCCAGCGTCGCAGATCTCACCACCTGGGCGCCCGACGACCCGCTGGCGCTGGCCGCGGTGGCCGAGCTCTCGGCAGCTCGTGGGGAACGACGCGAGGAGCTGGCCGCGGTCCGTCGCCTGGCGGGGTTGTACCCGGACGATCGCGGCTGGCAGGAGCGTCGGGCGGGTCTCGAGGTCGTGGTCGGCAATCCCCGCGAGGGAGTGCAGATCCTGCGCCGGCTGGTCGCCCAGTTCCCCGAGGACGTCCAGCTCGCCGACCGCCTCGAAGGGGCGAAGTTCCGTTGGCGGTTGTCGCTGCAGCCCGCGGAGGTCCAGGACCGGGCCCGACAGGCGGAGCTGACCCGCGGCGACTTCGCCGTCCTGCTCTACTGGCTGGTCCCCGGCGTGCGCTACGCGCGGGCGGAGAGCGGCCGCATCGCGGTCGACATCCTCGACCACCCGGACCAGGAGGCCCTGGCGCGGGTGATCAACCTGGGACTCATGAACGTCGACGAGTCGCTGCACCGCTTCGAGCCCGAGCGGCCCGTGCGCCGCTCGGAGGTGCTGCGGGCGTTGCTCCGCTCCCTCGAGCTCCAGCCGGCGCTGCCTACCTGCCTGGCGGGTGGCCTGTCGCCACGGCCGTCCTCCCAGACCCTGTGCGACCTGGGCGCCCGCTGCCGGCTCCTCGACAGCGCCGCCGATTGTCTCCCCGAGGCCGCCGCCTCCGGGCCCGACGCCCTCGAGATGCTGCGCCGCAGTCAGCGCCTGATGGTCGGCGGCCAGGATGGTGGCAGCCGAACCGTGGGAGGGCAGTGAGACTGACGCTTCCCAACCTTCTCTCGGTGCTGCGTATCGGGCTGGTGCCCCTGTTCATCATCGCGGTCCTCGACGCCCGCCCCGGCACCGCGCTGGTCTTGATGCTGGTGGCCGGGGTCACGGACGCTCTCGACGGGCTGGCGGCACGCTACCTGCACCAGCAGAGCCTCCTCGGCAGCTATCTCGATCCCATCGCCGACAAGCTGCTGCTGGCCTCCGCCTACGTCGTGCTGGCCATCCCCGGCATCCACGCGGGGGTGACGATCCCGGTGTGGGTGACGGTGCTGGTGCTGTCCCGGGACGTGATCATTCTCGGTCTAGCCCTGGTGCTGTCGCTCACCTTCGGCCGGCAACGCTTCCCGCCCAGCTGGATCTCGAAGCTCAACACCACGGCGCAGATCGTCGCGGTGATCCTGGTCTTGATCTCGGGGCTTTGGCCGCTTCTGGCCGGCGTCGCGACCTGGTCGCTGATGGCGGTGGCGGTGCTGACGATCCTCTCGGGGCTCCAATACGCCCAGCGCATGGCCCGGATCACCGGTGGCGGCGGGGCGAGCCCCGAAGCTGAGCCCGCGAGCCTCGAACCGGGGGCCGGGCCGGGCTCGCCGAAGGGCTGAGAAGCGCCGCGGCCTCTGGTAGGCTGCCCCCGTAACGACCGCTCCGGAAAAGGCCCGATGTCGGAATTCGTCCACCTCCATCTGCACAGCCAGTACAGCCTGCTCGACGGCGCCAACCGTATCGACGACGTCCTCGACGCCGCCGTCGAGGCCGGGATGCCCGCCGTGGCGCTCACCGACCACGGCAACATGTTCGGCGCCATCGAGTTCTACAAGCGGGCGCGGGCGCGCAAGATCAAGCCCATCGTCGGCATCGAGGCCTACACCACCCCCGAAAGCCGCCACGATCGCACCCCGGGCAAGGGCTCGAGCAACCACCTGGTCCTGCTGGCCAAGAACGAGACCGGCTACAAGAACCTGCTCAAGCTGACGTCGAAGAGCTATCTCGAGGGCTTCTACTACAAGCCGCGCATGGACATGGAGCTGCTCCGGCAGCATAGCGAGGGGGTGGTGGCGCTGTCCGCCTGCCTCAAGGGCACGGTGGCGGAGACGCTTCGCCAGCAGGGGGAAGACGCGGCGGAGGAGCGGGCCCGGGAGCTCTTGGAGATTTTCGGCGAGGGCAACTTCTTCCTCGAGCTCCAGAACCACGGCATCCAGGACCAGATCGACGCCAACGTCTTCCTGCGCCGGCTGTCGAAGAAGCTGGGCGCCCCGCTGGTGGCGACCAACGACTGCCACTACCTGAAGAAGGGGGACGCCACCGCCCACGACGCCCTGCTCTGCATCGGCACCCAGAAGGCGCTGGCGGACCCGGACCGCCTCAAGTACGCCTCCGACCAGTTCTTCATGAAAACGGCGGAGGAGATGCACCGCACCTTCCCGGACGACGGCGAGGCGGTGGAGAACACCTTGAAGGTCGCCGAGCTCTGCGACCTGGTGATCCCCACCGGCACCTTCCACCTGCCGGAGTTCCCCGTACCTCCCGGCTACACCCTCGACACCTACTTCGAGAAGGTGGCGAAGGAGGGCCTGGAGGAGCGCCTCGCCCAGCTCAAGCGCCGCGGCTCCGACATGCTCGAGAGGTTCTCCCGGGACCTCTACGACCAGCGCCTCGCCACCGAGATCGAGATCATCAAGAAGATGGGCTTCCCGGGCTACTTCCTGGTGGTCTGGGACTTCATGCGCTACTCGCGCGACAACGGCATTCCGGTGGGGCCGGGGCGTGGCTCCGCCGCCGGCTCGCTGGTGTCCTACGCGCTGCGCATCACCGACATCGATCCGCTGCAGTACGACCTGCTCTTCGAGCGCTTCCTGAACCC
>JAGQSE010000084.1:0-552 GCA_020439725.1 Acidobacteriota bacterium | reverse complement strand
GCGCAGATCATCACCTTCGGGACCCTCGCCGCCAAGGCCGTGATCCGCGACGTCGGGCGTGTCATGGGCGTGCCCTACGCCAAGGTCGACCGCATCGCCAAGATGGTCCCCGACATGACGCGCTCGCTGGCCCAGGCGGCCAAGGACGAGCCGCTCAAAAGCGAGGCCAAGAAGGACCCTGAAGTGGGGCAGATCGTCGAGATCGGCAGCCGCCTCGAAGGGCTGACGAGGCACGCCTCGATGCACGCCGCCGGCGTCGTCATCACGCCCCGTCCCACCGAGGAGCTGGTGCCCCTCTACCGGGTCAAAAAGGGTGGCGTCGAGACCATCATGACCCAGTGGGACAAGGACGTCGTCGAGGACCTGGGGCTCCTCAAGATGGACTTCCTGGGGCTGCGCACGCTGACGGTGCTCGACGACGCGGTCAAGATCCTCGCCCAGCAGGGCATCGAGATCGACCTAGAGCGCTTGCCCCTCGATGACGACAAGACCTTCCAGCTGTTTTGCGACGGCAAGACGAGCGGCGTGTTCCAGTTCGAGTCCGGCGGCATG